>SXXD01000257.1 GCA_005789685.1 Burkholderiales bacterium | reverse complement strand
TCCTTGGCCAAAGGCTTGTTTCCCTTTGTAGGTGCCGAGGGCACCACCACCTACCGCTTGGTGTTTTCCACCTTGTTGCTGATGGCTTTTTGGCGCCCTTGGCGCCGCGCTTGGACTTGGGCCGATGTGCCCGTACTGGTGATGTTTGGCGCCACATTGGGACTGATGAACTTGCTGTTTTACAACGCCATCAAAACCGTGCCCTTTGGTTTGGCCATCGCCGTTGAGTTCACGGGGCCCTTGGCCGTCGCTTTGTGGTCTTCCAAAAAACCGCTCGACTTTGTGTGGATTGTTTTAGCCGTTGCCGGCATGGGCCTGATCTTGCCACTTGGAAACGCTTCAGGTGCGGACATGCAGGCTGCTGCAATCGATCCTGTGGGAATTGCTTATGCCTTAGGCGCTGGTGCTTGTTGGGCCGTCTACATTGTTGTTGGCCAACGCGTGGCCGATCGCATTGGGGCATTTGCCACACCCATGGGCATGTTGGTGGCAGCTTTGCTGGTCACCCCTTTCGGAATCAGTGTAGCGGGCAGTTCATTGTTAAACCCAGAGTGGATGTTGGCTGGCTTAGGCATTGCCTTGCTGTCGAGTGCTATTCCGTACAGCTTAGAAATGTATTCACTCAAACACTTGCCCAAACAAACCTTCAGCATCTTGCTCAGTCTAGAGCCCGCCGTAGGTGCATTGGCGGGTTGGCTGGTTCTTTCAGAACAACTTAGCACACAACAATTGGGTGCCATCGGCCTGATCATGGCAGCTTCGATGGGAAGCGCTATGACTGCGGGTCAGCGCGTACCTGAAAAAGTGTGAACCCAAGCATTGACCTTGGGCTGAAGCGGCTCATACCAAAGAGATGACAGCCTTCATGGGCAGCCATAAACTCAATGGCTGGGAAGAAAAATGTTTGAAGCCGTGCTTCTCATAGAAGAGAACTGCCTCTTCATGCTTTGCATCTACCACCATTGCATAAGCCGCAACGTCTGACTGGAAAACGCGCACCAATGCATCCGCCAGCAACGCAGAACCCAAGCCCATTGCTTGAAATGTCTCACTGACAGCCAATCTGCCCATTCGCGCCACCGGCACAGTGGGGTAGCGGGGTAGCTTTTTGATCACCTCATTGGGCAAGTCAGACAACAGCACGCTGGACGCCGCCAAGGTGTAATACCCTGCAACTTGATCATGGGTGTCCACCGCCACAAAACAATGGGTGATATGCCTTCGCATGTCCTGCGTCACTTGTGCTTTGAAGTACCGGTCTAAGTCTGCGTCACCGCACGCAAAACTATCGCGCGGATGATGTGACGCTAGTAGCTCGATCTTGAAAGACCCCTCTTTCAAGAGAGGTCCAGCAGCTTGCGCCTGTTTTCAAAAGCACGTTTTAAAGCGGGCTTGGGTTTGGCCGGCGCCATCAATGATTTTGCAAATTGCGCTTGATCAACTTGAGCCAACTGAATGAAGTGCGCCTTGGCAAGTGCTTCGCTTGCCGCCTGTTGCACAGCGGCCACCACGAAATCGGTGACAGAGCGCCCCTCTAAATCAGCGGCCTGGCGAAGCAGCCCATGTAAATCGTGACTGATCCTCGCCTCGAGCCGTGCGGCTGGTTGTGGCTTGTTCAATTTTTTGTCCATTCAAGAAGTGTACGGCAGATTGCCGTAAGGTGTGCCATCCAGAGCTAAGTCTTTGATGATTAACACCCTGAGCACATCATAGACATGAGACGCAACGCAGCAGTGTCATTGACTTGCGCCAAGACACGGCGGACATCAAATGTCGATGTTGCCCGCGCGCAATGCGTTGCTCTCGATGAAGTGACGACGTGGCTCGACCTCGTCGCCCATCAGCATGGTGAACACGCGATCGGCTTCAATGGCGTCGTCAATTTGCACGCGCAGCAAACGGCGCACGGTGGGGTCCATGGTGGTTTCCCACAACTGAGCGGGGTTCATCTCGCCCAAGCCTTTATAACGCTGACGGCTGGTGGTTCGCTCGGCTTCGCCGATAAGCCAATGCATGGCTTGGCGGAAGTCGTTGGTCTTTTCTTCTTTTTGACGCTCGCCCTCACCCCGCATGACTTTAGCGCCTTCGCCCAGCAAACCGCGGAAGGTATTGGCAGCTTCGGCCAACGCGCCGTAGTCGGCACCGTGCACGAAGTCTTGCGTAATGACGCTGCTCTTGATGTTGCCGTGATGCCGGCGGCTGATGCGCAGCAATGGCTTATCGGTGCGCACGTCAAACTCAGCGCTCACTTCGGCAGGAATGCCGGTGGTGTTGAGTTCGCGCAATTTGGCTTGCAAAGCGGGGGCGCATTCAGCCGCCAGATCTAAGTTGTCCAGGTCAAGGGATACACCATCAGCAATGGCGCGCAATGCTTCCGCGTCCATGAAGTTGGACAAACGCTGAATGACAGCTTCGGCTACTTGATGCTTGCGCGCCAAGGATTCGAGCGTGTCGCCGCTGAGGACTTGCGGAGAAGCACCGCCAGTTGCAATGCTGGCGTCTTTCAAAGCGATTCGCAGCAAGAAACTGTCGAGTGCGGGCGCATCTTTCAAATACAGCTCTTCTTTGCCGGCCTTCACTTTGTAAAGTGGCGGCTGCGCACTGTAAATGTGGCCGCGCTCAACCAAGTCGGGCATT
>SXXD01000256.1 GCA_005789685.1 Burkholderiales bacterium | reverse complement strand
GGACGGCGGCGCGCTGCGCTACCGCGGCGTCGACATCGAGGACCTCGTCGGGCAGGTGCCGTACGAGAAGGTCTGGGGGCTCCTGGTCGACGGGTCGTTCGACCCCGGCATCATCAGCCAAGTGGTTCCAGCGTTTTCACGCAAGAGGCTGTTCGGTTATGCCTCCATGGTGTACGCCACTTCCTCCATTGCCATTTTGTCTTTCATTGTGTGGGCTCACCACATGTTCACAACCGGCATGCCAGTAACGGGTCAGTTGTTCTTCATGTACGCCACCATGCTGATTGCAGTACCTACTGCTGTGAAAATCTTCAACTGGATTGCCACCATGTGGCGCGGCTCCATGACCTTTGAAACACCCATGTTGTTTGCCATTGGCTTCATCTTTGTGTTCACCATGGGCGGCTTTACGGGATTGATATTGGCCATGGCGCCTATCGATATTCAATTGCAAGACACTTATTACGTGGTGGCCCACTTCCACTATGTTTTGGTGGCGGGTTCCTTGTTTGCCATGTTCGCGGGTGCCTACTACTGGTTGCCTAAGTGGACAGGTGTGATGTACAACGAAGGCCGCGGCAAGCTGCACTTCTGGTGGTCACTCATCTCCTTCAACATTACCTTTTTCCCCATGCACTTCTTGGGCTTGGCCGGTATGCCACGTCGCTACGCCGATTACCCCATGCAGTTTGCCGACTTCAATGCCATTGCTTCTGTGGGTGGTTTCCTCTTCGGTTTTGCGCAGGTTTACTTCTTCTTGTTCGTGGTGCTGCCTTGCATGCGCGGTAAGGGCGAAAAAGCAGCACAAAAACCATGGGAAGCCGCTGAAGGTTTGGAGTGGGAAGTTCCTTCTCCAGCACCTTTCCACACCTTTGAAAACCCACCTAAGCTGGATGCCACGGCAACCCGCGTGATTGGTTAAGAGAAGCATTGGAGCATCATGGCCGCAACCCCTGAACAAAAGAAAAACAACGCGCGCTTAGGCCTTATCTTGGCCTCAGTGGCTTTGGTTTTCTTTGTGGGCTTCTTGGTCAAGATGCTTTTGCTGACTTCCCGCTAACAACCCACTCACTTAATAAAGCAATATGAGCCTCTACCGCGAAAACATCAAAATGGTCAGCAAGTTGGCCATTGTTGCGGCGGGTATGTTCGCTTTTGGGTATGCGCTCATTCCCATTTACAAACACATCTGTGAGATGACTGGGATCAACATTTTGTCGCTTTCAGAGCGTCAAGTGCCGGGCAATGGCGCTGCAGGCAAAGACGTCAAGGTAGGCAACA
The DNA here is from genome assembly GCA_005789685.1 of Burkholderiales bacterium. Classification (GTDB taxonomy): domain Bacteria; phylum Pseudomonadota; class Gammaproteobacteria; order Burkholderiales; family Burkholderiaceae_C; genus Limnohabitans_A. Next base: position 3,380 of record SXXD01000256.1, on the reverse strand, counting down.
CGCAAGTTGATTATTCGCGCACCATCACGATTGAGTTTGATGCCAACGCACGTGGGCCTTGGGACTTCAAGCCAGCGCAGCGTTCCGTGCAAGTTCACCCTGGTGAACTCACAACGGTGATGTACCAATTCCAAAATGTGCAAAACCGCCGCATGGCGGCCCAAGCCATTCCCAGTTATGCGCCCAATCAAGCGGCAGCTCACTTCAACAAGTTAGAGTGCTTTTGCTTTAACCAGTACACCTTGGAGCCTGGTGAAAAGAAAGAATGGCCGGTTGCCTTTGTGATTGACCCTAAGCTTTCCAAAGATGTCACCACCATTACCTTGTCTTACACATTTTTTGAAGTGGGTGGCAAAACACCCCCTGCGCCAAGCTCTACGCCGGTGGCATTAGTGCCTGCCGGGTTGATCTCGCCAAGGGTGGGTTCATGAGCGGTGGTGCGATGTCAATTTTTCGCACCGTGCAAGCGGTGCTTTGGTCTTTCATTGGCATTAGAAAAAACAGCGAGAGCCACGAAGACATGGCCAAGCTCAACCCTTTTCATGTGATTGTGGTTGGCCTGTGTTTGGCACTGATTTTTGTTTTGGGCTTAATTGCCTTGGTCAATTGGGTGGTGGCACAGCCCATCACTTTGTAAATTTTGAGACAGATTTGGTTTAAGAGAGAGCAGGAGCAAGTATGAGTTCTACAGCACACGGCACAACGCCTTATTACTATGTGCCCCATCCATCACGGCATCCAGCCATGGCTGCGTTTGGTTTGTTCTTCTTGATCTTGGGCGCAGGCCAATGGATCAATGGCGAGGAGTGGGGCAAGTACTCGCTGTTCGCAGGTTTGATTTGGTTTTTGGTGGTCTTGTATCAATGGTTCAGTGAGGCTATTCGCGAAAGCGAAAGCGGGCAGTTTGGTCACAAGATCGATTTGTCATACCGCTGGAGCATGACGTGGTTCATCTTCTCTGAAGTGATGTTCTTCGGTGCCTTCTTCACCGCTTTGTGGTGGGCGCGTTCTCACTCCTTGCCTGAATTGGGCAGCTTAGAAAACGCACTCTTGTGGCCTGACTTCAAAGCGGTTTGGCCTTCAGCGGTTGCTGGCGCAACGGCCTCTCCTGCTGGTATTGTCGAGCCTTTCCAAACCATGGGTCCTTTTTGGTTGCCCACCATCAACACCGCCTTGTTGTTGACTTCGGGTGTCACTTTGACCATCGCGCACCACGCTTTACAGCATGGCGACCGCAGCAAAACCATCAAGTTCATGTGGATGACGGTTATTTTGGGCTTGGTGTTTTTGTTCGTGCAAGGTTACGAATATGCCCACGCATGGGGTGATCTGAATTTGAAGTTGAGCTCAGGTGTTTATGGCTCTACCTTCTACATGCTTACGGGCTTCCACGGCTTTCACGTGTTCATTGGCATGCTCATGTTGCTGTTCATTACCTTGCGTTTGCAAAAAGGCCACTTCACCAAAGAGCGTCACTTCGGCTGTGAAGGTGCGGCTTGGTACTGGCACTTTGTGGACGTGGTCTGGCTTGGTTTGTACATCTTGGTTTATTGGATGTAATTTGGTTTTGCTTGGCAACAAAAAAAGCGCCTATGGGCGCTTTTTTTGTGAATTAGGCGCCTGGTGGAATGCCTGAGGGTTGGATGTAGCCCAATTTCCAGGCAATCAAGATGCAGATGAAGAGCACAATGGAAAGACCCACGCGAAAGGCCAAAGCCTTGACCATGTTGCCTTTAGGTGCCAACGGTGCGTCGGCCCCTTCAGAGGTGTCTTTGACACCGCCGCGCATCATGTAAAACAGAGCCGAGGCCAGGCTGGCCAAAATGGCAAAGAAAGCAAGTGCAACTATTATTTTCATGAATGGAATTATCGGATGAGTTGGTCGGCATTTTCAGCGCTTTTGAAAAAGAACTCACGCCTTCAATGGGTGTTGTGGTTCTTATTGGCGCTGGTGTGTGTCGGAATCACGAGTTCATTGGGTTTTTGGCAATTGGGCAGGGCTCAGACTAAACTTGATTGGCAGGCTGAGATCACCCAAAAGGGCCAAATGCCAGTTCTTGAAGGCTCATTTTTAGGAAGCCCCCAAGACACAGAAGGCAATCGTGCTAGGTTGTTGCACCGGCCCATTCGATTGGAAGGCGAGTGGTTAGACAAACACACCGTCTACTTGGACAACCGCCAAATGAACGCGCGCCCTGGTTTTTACGTCATGACGCCCTTTAAAGTGCAAGCCACAGGCGCCGTGGTCATGGTGCAACGCGGATGGATCGGCCGAGACTTTACCGACCGTACGCGTTTGCCAGCCATTCAAACGCCCTCAGGTGCGGTTGTAGTCAATGGTTTGATAGCCTTGCCGCCATCCAAGCTTTATGTGCTTGGCGAGGAAGCCAAGACGGTAATACGGCAAAATCTAGATCTGCAAGATTTTCGTGTTGAGACCGGCTTGCCCTTGTTGGAAATCTCAGTCATTCAAATGGGTGCCGCCTCTGAAGGCTTGCTGCGTGAATGGCCGCAGGCCGCAACAGGTGTTGAGAAACACTACGGTTATGCCTTCCAATGGTTTGGATTGGCGCTTTTGATTGCATTGCTTTATGTCTGGTTTCAAATTGTCCGACCCCGTTTCAAATCCAAAGTCACTGTCGCCAGCTGAGCGCGCCCAATGGGAAGACGCTCCCTTGGGGATGACGGTTCACACCCTGCCCAACCCGGATGAAGTCGTGTTGGTGGATGAGAAGCGCACGCGTGCAGGGCGCTGGAAAATGTTGGCCGTGTTGTTGGTGTGTGCATCGCCGGTCATTGCGTCTTACTTCACTTACTACGTCATTCGCCCAGAAGGCCGTCGCAATCATGGTGAACTCATTCAACCGCAGCGCACCTTCCCTGCGATGGAAGTGTCAAAGCTCAATGGCGAGAAAGTGGCTTTAAATTCACTCAAGGGCCAATGGTTATTGGTCAGTGTGGCCGATGCAGCATGCGATGAGGCTTGTCAAAAGCACTTGTATTTTCAGCGCCAATTGCGCGAGTCCTTGGGCAAAGGAAAAGATCGCATCGATTGGGTGTGGTTGGCCACGGGCGATGCGCCGATCGATGAAAAGCTCATGCCGGCCTTGTCGCAAGCCACTGTCTTGAGAATGAGTTCGCAAAGTATTTCTGAGTGGCTGCAACCCGCTACGGGTCGGCAATTGTCCGAGCATTTGTATGTGGTAGATCCCATGGGCAATTGGATGATGCGCTTTCCCCCTGGCATCGATTTGGCGGCTGCTGCCAAAGCCAAAAAAGACTTAGACAAGCTGTTGCGTGCTTCTGCATTTTGGGACACACCAGGCCGTTAAACCAATGACCGAAGTCGACTTGTACAACCTGTCACCAACCCTGCGATT
>SXXD01000255.1 GCA_005789685.1 Burkholderiales bacterium | reverse complement strand
GGTAATTCGATGCCATCGTGCAAAGGCCCAACGGGCTGCACCGAGGTGAAAAGATTTTGGTATTCGGCCATTTCAATTTCCTCTCTTTAATTAGGTACGCCAGATGGGCATGTTGAGCCACCAGCTCCACCATTCAGGCCAAGCGCCAGTCCAAAACGGGCCACTCACCACAATACAAACAATACCGAACCACACACCTGCCAGTGCCAAGAAAAGACCCAAGCGGTGGATGCCCAAGGTGCCCACGGAGTAACCAATGAGATCACGGAAGAATGTGTCTTCGTGCTCGGGTGACTTGACCACTTGGCCTTTGCCAGGGTTAGTGGCAGACAACACCAAGCCGCCGTGCATCGAAAGCGCAAGGGTGGCTGCAAAAAATAAAGTCACAGCGATCATGTGCCACGGGTTGTAGTGGAAGTGCAAGTACTGGTAAGCGGTGTTGCTCACCCAGTCAAGGTGGCTGTAGATGCCGTAGGGAAATGCATGGCCCCATGCACCCATGAGCACGGGGCGAATCACTTGCAAACTGACATACGCCAAAATAGCCATGCCGAAAGCCACAGGCACATGCAAGCCCATGCCTAGCTTGCGGGCAATTTCAACTTCACGCAAAGCCCAAGACACGAATGCGCCAATGGCGCAGACCGTGATCAGTTGCCATAAGCCACCTTCCATCATGGGCGCAAAGCGCAAACCATAAGCAATGTCAGGTGGGGCAATGTTAATTTGCCAAACATTCCATGTAGGGCCCATGGCTGCGCCCCACAAAATCATCATGGTGCCCGTGAGGGCAAAAAACAAGGTCGTGATTCCAAAGAACCCGACATAAAAAGGACCGACCCAGAAATCAAACAGGTCGCCCCCAAAAAGTGTGCCGCCGCGTACGCGGTATTGGCGTTCAAAACTCAGCATGGACATAGTTGCATCCTCCGACCGATTGACTGTTTATAAGGTCTTGTAGGCTTCAAATTAAAAAATAAAAGGACAGACGCATCGTTCAAATGGATTGAGCGAATTGCGTCTGTCTGCGTAAAGACCAGAGGTCCTTACTTTTGCGGCAAAGCCGCGTTTTGTGGTTGCTGTGCTTTTGCCGCTGCTGCCTTGGCCGTATCGGGATGCCAGCTGTTGATGTTGTACCGATCGCCACTGATCTGAATCAGGTGAATCGATGTTGAAATGAAAGCAATAGCAAGTCCTACTAGAACAATTGCCTTGCGGGGATCTATTACACGCCACATGCGCCACATAGTAATTTCCTTTCTTAACTCAATTGAGAAATAACGGTATAGACAGAAGACTTCACGCCGTCCAAAGTGCTCGTTGAACCTTCTGCGCCAGGAAGCCAGCTACGCCAGTCAAGGACCAGCAACTGTCCCGCCACAGCGAGAACCATGAACACTAAAAATAGCAAGAAAAAAGTAATCCCATAACCATCGAAATGGTCGTGAGGTTGAGCTGAAGTCATGCGATCGTTCGGGTGGGTCATATTTATCTCCGTTGAATGGTTTTTTTAGAACCAGGGACGCCAGATCCACACCAAGCTGTGGGCGAAGAAAGCTCCCACAGCCCACGCCAGGTAGCCCTGGATGAAGTACTGGTGAAACTCTTGGGCTTCTTCGTCTGACAGCCCTGAAGGGTTAGCTGCATCAGTCATAGTTTGTGCCTCTTTCTAAATGCCTTTCGGCGACTCCCTGCACCCTTGCGGATACAGGATGAACTGTTGTGGCTTTGACACCGCAACAGGTGGACCCTCGGACTGGCCGAAGGATTGGACGACCCAGTGAATTCAAGTTCACATCTTTCATGCATGTGCTCCTTCATTCGCTTGACCGAACAATTCTGTGAATCTTTCTGCCTCTACATGAGAGCGGCCGGTTTCCCGTGCGTCTCGCTCTGCTTGATCGCGCATTCTTTTGGCTGCTGAAATTCGAACCAATACCGGTTGTTGTTCCAACAAAGCTTCCAATCTGTCTTGTGCTTCTGGCTCCCACGGCACAGTCGTGTTGGGCGCAGAGCGACCCAAGGTGCCTTCGATCTTGTCCATCTCCGTGCCCAATGGCAGGATGTGGAACAGGGCATCAAACAGGCCGTTGCAAAACTCTTGAATGATGTAAGTGGCGCCGGCATAACCCATGAAAGGCGTGCCGGTATGGCGACGAATAATGGGCAATGGAAAACTGGCAGGAATGAAACTGGTTTTCATCATGCCGCCGCCACCACACTCGGCCAAATAGATGCGTTCGTTGTAGCTGCCGTACAAAATCAGTGGTGTTTTTTCTGTGACCAGTTTGCGCACTTCTGCGTTGTCTGTTTTGGCACCCGCGATGCGCGAGATGGCAAAGTTGCAGGGCAGGCCCATTTCGTCTTCTAAGAAATGGCGGATGCCGCGCGTGTAGGTTTCGTTGGCCACGACACCAAAGTTGGCGGTGCCAAAAAAGTCTTGTGTCACAGAGCGCCACAAATCCCAGATGGGCTTGATGGTGCTGTGCTTTTCTCTTTCGATGAAGGGCTCTGGGTCGAGGCCGAGCAATTCGCCCAAAGAGCGCAAGAATTTGGTGGTGCTGTGCAAGCCAATGGGCGCTTGCAAATAAGGACGCTCTAAGGCTTCGCAAAGCATGCGACCAAATTCGCGGTACATGCAAATGTTCACATCGGCTTCGACCAAACGCGACACATCGGCCAGGTGCGAACCCAATGGGAAGACCATGTTGACGTCAGCGCCAATGCCTTGCACCAAGCGGCGAATTTCAGCCAAATCACTTGGGCAGTTGAAGGTGCCATAGCTGGGTCCAATGATGTTCACGCGAGGACGCTCGCCCTCTTTGCGCTCGCGCTTTGGCACGTGCTTGATGCCGTATTGTTGCCACAGCCAGTACATGGCGCGGTTGGCGCATTGCCACTGATCTTCGTCGATGGTGCGCGGTAAAAAGCGTTGCAGGTTGGTGCCTTCGGGCGTGACGCCGCCACCAATCATTTCGGCAATGGAGCCAGTCACCACCACGGAGGGCAGGTCGGGGTTGAGTGTGGCGTGCGCACGGCGCATGGCGCCCTCTGTGCCTTCGCGGCCCAACTGTTCTTCGGCTAAACCTGTGACCACAATGGGCAACTCATGAGGGGGCAATGCATCGGTGTAATGCAAGACCGAAGTGACAGGCAAGTTTTCGCAGCCCACCGGGCCGTCAATGACAACTTGCAAGCCTTTGATGGCGGTGAACACATACACCGCTCCCCAATCGCCACCTGCGCGATCGTGGTCAAGAACTAGCATCAGACCATGGCCTCCGCTTTGCGTTTCTTGGCTTGCTTCTCAAGCTGCCTGCGTGTTTCAGCTTCAAACTCAGGGCGGTTTTGAGGCACGCCATGAGACGTCTCCCATACGCCAGCTGCATGGCCGGTACCGGTGTCACCAAAGAAGGCTTTCATTTCATCAAAGCGCGACTTGTTGGCAATAGCGCCATTGATCACTTGCGCCAAGGAGCCTGCACCTGCAGGACCCATCAAGGGTCGTGCAGAAATGAGGTTGGTGAAATACAAGCTTGGAATGCTGAGTTCTTTGGCCGCTTGCACGATCGGTGTGGTGCCAATGGTCAAGTCGGGCTTCCACTCATGCATGGCCGCCAAATCTTGTTCAAGCGAAGCGCGGTATTGAACATGCACGCCATGCGCTTCAAGCCATTCACAATCGGGTGCGCTCCAAGGTGTGCGAGGGCAGGCAGTGCCCACATAACGCAAATCGGCACCACTCTCTACCAGCAAACGCGCTACCAACAACTCAGAGCCTTCGTAGCCACTGAGCGTGATGCGGCCTTTGATGGGTGACTTGGCCAAGGCACCTTTGATGGCGCCTAGCATGATGTTTTTCACCATGTCGATTTTGGCTTGCGGCACATTGGCTGCATTGCCGATGGCTTGCAACCAAGCCTCGGTGCCGTCATGACCCACTGGGGCAGAGCCCACAATAGGTCGACCTGCTGCTTCAAATTCGCGAATGCTTGCGGTGTAAAACGGGTGGATGGCAGCGACCGCTGCGCAATCGAGCGCTGCATAAAGTTCGCGCCATTCGCGTGTGGGCACCACAGGACCGGCTGCAAGGCCCATGGGCTCGAGCATGCGGCCAATGATGATGGGATCGGCGGGGAACATTTCACCAATCATGGTGATGGTGGGCTTGTCAGAACGACCTGTGCGCGGCGCTTGAACAGGGCCTGCCACAATTTCCTC
>SXXD01000254.1 GCA_005789685.1 Burkholderiales bacterium | reverse complement strand
CAAGGCTAGCAAAGGTTCTGCCGTCAGTTGTTGCTGCAGCTTTTCTGGAAACGTGAGTGAATGTGAAAAGTCCATCCCCACACCGACCACATTGACGTCTGAGTTTTTGGCCTGCAAATCTTTTAAATGCTGCGACAGATAGTCAACTGAAATATCAACAGCGACATAGGTTGATGGCTTTGAATGCGTGAACAACTGAGCTGCCTTTTGACAACTGCCAGCGCCCAGTTCAACCCACGTGGCTTGCTTGGGAAAATGCGCATGAATTTCGCTTGCTTGCCGCGTGAAAATTTCTAACTCGGTACGGGTTGGATAATATTCGGGCAACAAGGTAATAGCGTCAAACAAGACCGATCCCATCTCATCGTAGAAGTACTTGGGAGACAAGAACGCCTGAGGGCAAATCAAGCCTTGAATCAGCGCTTGAATGTCTGCATCTTTGTTTTCTTTGTAAGTGTCGAAAAACAAGGGCTGTTTTATTTGCATCAAGATCTCATTGAATATTTTGGATTAACGGTTTAGCCATCGTCTCAGAGCAAAGCTCAGCACATCGACGCAAGCCACCATGAGCAGCATGGCACCCAAAATCGTTGCGGTCTTGTTCATCAGAAACAGGCCCATATTAAATGACAACATCTGACCCAAACCACCCGCCCCCACAACCCCCAACACGGCGGCAGCGCGAATGTTGTTTTCCCAGCGGTAAAGCGTGTAACTCATGAGCTGTGGCAAGACCTGCGGCAAAGTGGCGTAGGCAAATACACGCAGCGGCCCCACCCCTTGCGTGCGCAAAGCATCGCCAGGGCCCGTGGGTATGTTTTCCATGGCCTCTGCAAACAGCCGGCCTAAAACACCGCTAGTGTGAAGGGCAAGAGCCAAGGTACCTGCCATGGGTCCTAGGCCGGCAGAAATTAATAACAATGCTGCCCATACCAGTTCAGGAATAGCCCGCAAAGCATTAAGCAGCCAGCGTGTGGGACTGCGCAGCCAAGCAGCATCTTGTTTCGACATGCGGCTGGCAGGCACCGCCAAGGCCAAGCCCAAGACCGCCGCCATGATGGTTCCCAGCGCAGACATGGCCAGTGTTTCCCAAGCTGCCGAAACCACTTTACTGACAAACTTAGGCGACACATCAGGCGGAAAAAACTCCGCCATAAAGCGGTACATGCTGCGCCCCGCCTCTAAGGACGCAAAGGCGGCCCATTCGAGGTCTAAAGACACAAAGCTGGCAATGACCAACACCAGCAAAGCAACAGTAAACCAGCAAGCTCTGCATCGAGCGTTGAATAAGGGTGGCGGCAGTTTGTAAGGTGGGTTGGCCGCTTCGCGAGTTGGCATCATGACAAAGCCTTTCTGAGCCAAGCGCTTACATTGTCGGCCAACGCCACCAGCGCAATGAATACCAAAAGCAAAGTGGCTACTTCGCCGCCATTGAACATCTTCATCGAATTGTCCAGTTGTTGGCCCAAGCCTCCGGCGCCCACAAACCCCAGCACCACCGATGAGCGAATAGCGCACTCCCAGCGGTACACCGTATAAGAAGCCAGTTCGGCCGCGTGGCTGGGCAGCAGCGCATACACAAAGGCTTGTAAACGGCCACTGCCGTTGCGCATCAAGGTATGGGTGGCATGGCTCTCACCACTTTCTAAAATTTCGGCATACACCTTGCCAAGCATGCCGCCATAGGTGAGTGCAATGGCTAGCACACCCGCTGTTGGGCCAAGGCCCACCACGCGTACAAAGACCAAGGCCCAGACCAGTTCTGGAATGCTGCGAAGCACAATCAAAGTGGCGCGCACAAACCAGCGCATCACAGCAGGCCAGCGGTTCATGCGGCCCGACAAGGCTGACAGCGACAAAACGCGAGTCGCCATCAAACACATGGGCACAGCCAGCACCAAAGCCAGCGTGACGCCTGCCGTGGCCATAGCAACAGTGCGCCAAGTTTCACGGGCCACCATGCGCATGAATTCAGCGTCGTACACAAGTGGCCAAAAGCTGGCCAAGAAATCAAGGGTGACTTTTCGGTTATCGGGTTCCCACAATACCCAGGGCCGAAACTCGGTGGCCACGCCCAACGGCCAAAGAAGCACGATAGCTAAGCTGAGCCAAAACACCCTTGATGAAAAGTCTGGATCGCAAAGCTTGCCACCAGATGCCAGTTTGGCTTGGGGCAATTGGGTAGCAGGCATATCTAACAAAAAGTGCGAAGGGCCTGATGGCCTTAGCGACAGTGCATGACAACAGGCGCAGGCGCAACCAAGTCTTGGTCCAACTCAGATGGCAAGGCACCTTGGCCTAACTCATGTTCGTGCTGTTCGTACAAATGCGCCAAGCGTTCGGGGCTGACTTGAGCAGCTGGCAAATCAAACACGATTTGGCCTTTAAGCAGGCCAATGATGCGGTCAAAGTGCGCGAGGGCCATGTCGACCTGGTGCAAGGTGGCAACCATGGTGATTTGCCGCTCTCGCGCAAGCCCCACCAACGCGGTCATGGCCAAGCGTGCGCGCATAGGATCAAGAGCAGACAAGGGCTCGTCAATGAGCCACAAGCTTGCCGGAGACAACAAAGCACGGGACAATCCTACGCGTTGACGCTCACCCCCTGAGAGGCGGTCTACCCTGTCAAACAACTTGTCACTCAGGTCAAAGTGCTTGAGTGCTTCGTAGGCCGCTGGAATATCGGTGGGGTAAAAAAGCGAGCGCAAGCTGGCCGCCATGCTCATGGAAGGCAAACGTCCGGCCAATACCGAAGTGACAACACGTTGGCGCGGTGGCAACGGCGGCACCTGGGGCGCCAGAAACAATTGGCCACGCAAACGCCGCAAGTCACCCGTTGACAAACGCCAAGGGTCTTGTCCCCCTAAAAGAAACTCACCTTGCGTGGGACGTTGCGCACAAGCCAACACCTGAAGCAAGCTGGTCTTGCCTGCACCCGAAGGGCCAATGATGGCGACCTGCTCGCCCACGCCAAGTTGCAGGCTAATGCCTTGCAAAGCCGCTGGTGCATAAGCTGGTGCAGAGGGGTGGCGGGCCTGAAGGCCCGAAAGCTCGATGTTCAAAAGCGATTTACCCGTTTATTGAAGCAAACCCGCGCTGCGAGCAGCCGACTCTAAACCCTTGTAATTTTCAGGTGTCGTGACCACGTAGCGTGTAGCGCGATTGAGCTTGAGAATTTCGGCATGCTCGGGGTTGGCGGGGTTCAATCCGAGCAAGGCTGCCTTGATTTTTTCGCGCTGCTGAACCGGCATGTCGGCATGCACAGACCAGTTGTAGTTGAAGTAGGGAGGTGTTGTGAAAAACACGTTGACATCTTGCGTGTTGACCTTGTTTTCGGTCACAAACTTTTGCCAAACCGTAATGTCTAGGGCAGCGGCGTCTACCTTGCCGCTCACCACAGAAGCAATGGTGGCATCGTGCGCGCCGCTGTAAGCAATGCGCTTGAAGTCTTTTTCAGGCTCAATGTTGGCTTGCAACAAAAAGCTGCGCGGCATGAGGTGACCCGAGGTGCTGCTTTGTGAACCAAAAGAGACTTGCTTGCCCTTCATGTCGGCCAAACTTTTAATGCCCGAATTGGTTTTGGCAATGAACACCGACTGAAAT
>SXXD01000253.1 GCA_005789685.1 Burkholderiales bacterium | reverse complement strand
CAGGACTTTCTTCTTCTACTTGCGGTGGGTTGCTCCACAAGGCTTTTAAATCTGCCATTGCTCTGGCAGGGTCCTCATTCAAACGATTAGCGCCAAATGCCATGCCGCGTTGTGCCCAAGTGTTTTGAGCAGGGGCTGACGACGATGCCGTAGATGGCGCATTAGATTGTGCAATGGCGGACGTTGTCGAAAGAAGTTGTGCTCGGGGCACTGCCAATGCGCTTTCAATCGCGTGCCGCATGGCTTGATGCACTTCCCGACTGTCGCGAAACCGTACTTCAATTTTGGTGGGGTGAACATTGACATCCACACGCGTGGGGTCCATCTGCAAATACAACACATACACAGGCTGTCGATGGCCATGAAGCACATCTTCATAGGCACTGCGCGCGCCATGCGTGATGACTTTGTCTCGCACAAAGCGGCCGTTCACATAAGCAAATTGTTGGTCCGCACGCGCTCGCGCTGCATCGGGTGTACCGGCCCTGCCCCTGACATGCACAGGGCCAGAACGAAAATCAATGTTGACCGAAGAAGCCACAAACTCCTCACCCAAGACATCGGCCAAACGCTGATTCCAACCGGCCTCGCCAGGGTGGCTGCGCCATTGCGCCACGATTTTGCCTTCGTGCCAAATGGCAAAGCTCACTTCAGGGCGAACCAAGGCGTGGCGCCTCACGGCTTCAATGCAATGCGCCAGTTCGGTGTTTTCAGATTTTAAAAAATGGCGACGGGCTGGCGTGGAGAAAAACAACTCCTTCACTTCAACGGTGGTGCCAATGGCTCGGGCAGCGGGTTTCACTTCTCCCGTTTGACCGTCCAATACGAAAGCACTGGAGGCTTCCTCAGTTCGAGACGACAGGCTCATCTCGGACACTGAATTGATGGCCGCCAGTGCCTCACCCCTGAAGCCCATGGTGGCCACAGACTCCAAGTCTTGAAGATTCACAATTTTGCTGGTGGCGTGGCGCTTTAAAGCCACCGCTAACTCTTCAGCGGGAATACCGCAACCATCGTCTTCAACCGAAATCAGCCTAATGCCACCCCCTAAAAGTCTGAGCGTGATCTGGCGAGCGCCTGCATCGATGGCGTTGTCAACCAACTCTCTGACCACAGAAGCAGGGCGCTCAACCACCTCACCCGCCGCGATTTGGCTGATCAGCACATCGGGTAATTCACGGATGGATTGACGGGGTAAAGGTTCAGACATTCTCAAATTGTAGGTGCTTGGAGGTGAACATCTTCTGATGGGCATCTGGAATTGCGCTACGGGGTTCTGATAAACCGCCAAGCAAGGGATAATCCAAGGATGGACACCTTGATGCAATTGATAGACTTTGTACTGCACGTTGACCGGTATTTGGGCGCCTTTGTGGCCCAGTACGGGGCCTGGGTCTATGCCCTTTTGTTTCTGATTATTTTTGTCGAAACCGGTCTGGTGGTCATGCCATTCTTGCCAGGAGACTCCCTGCTTTTTGTGGTGGGTACCCTGTGTGGCACAGGGCATTTAAGCCTTCCTTGGATCATGGGCTTGCTGGTTGTGGCGGCCATTGCCGGGGATCAATTGAATTACCGCATTGGCAGGTACTTTGGACCCAAGGTATTTCAGTGGGAAAACTCTCGGTTTTTTAACCGCGCCGCTTTTGACAGAGCGCACAACTTTTACGAAACCTATGGTGGCATCACCATTGTTTTGGCGCGCTTCATGCCGTTTGTACGCACATTTGTTCCCTTTGTTGCGGGGGTGGCAGCCATGACACCCTCCAGGTTCGTGTTGTTCAATGTGGCGGGCGGTTTCATATGGGTGTGTGGCCTGACCGGAGCCGGCTACCTTTTTGGCGAAACTGATTTTGTGAAGACACACCTTAGTCAAATAATTTGGGCCATGATCTTTGTGCCCGGCTTGATAGCCCTTTGGGGTGCTTGGCGTGCGCAGCGAAGTTGAGTGAATGCCACTTTAAGTAGAACGTTTTCGCGCTAGAGGCGGATTGCGTTCAAAGTACTTTTGCAATCCCCTCACCAGCGCATCGGCAATGGTGTTTTGATAATGGTCATCAGACAACTTGGCCTCTTCATTGGGGTTGCTGATGAAGGCGGTTTCCACCAAGACACTGGGAATATCGGGGGCCTTTAAGACTGCGAAACCCGCTTGTTCAACCTTGGGTTTGTGCAACCTTCCAACATTGCCTATTTCTCGCAAAATGGCACCGCCCAAACTCAAGCTGTCCTTAATTTGTGCGGATGTGCTCATGTCAAGCAGGGCTTGCTGCAACTGTGAATCTTTGACACCAAAGTTCATGCCGCCAATCAGGTCAGCTTTGTTTTCTTGAGATGCCATCCACCTCGCTGCACTGCTGGAAGCAGCACCATGACTCAAAGCAAACACACTGGCACCCTGTGCGCTGGGTATGAAAAATGCATCGGCATGCACACTCACAAATAAGTCTGCTTGCACTTTTCTGGCTTTTTGGACGCGCACGTGAAGGGGCACAAAGTAATCGGCATCGCGCGTGAGGTAGGCGCGCATGGGGCTGCCCTTCACTTGGCTGGCATTGATTCGATCCCGAAGCTTTAAAGCGATTTGAAGCACCACATCTTTTTCCTTGGTGCCATTGGGGCCGATGGCACCAGGGTCCTCGCCGCCATGACCTGCATCAATGGCCACCACAATCAACCTGTCGGTGATGGGAGGGGCTTGCACCGCAGGTTGGCCAACGGAAGGGGCTTGCCCGCTTTGAGTGGCGGGGGGTGGTGGATTGGCGGAGCCTGCGTTTGAATTTTTATTGAGCCAGTCGCTTAAGGCATCGCCACTTTGAGTGCGTTCTGCAATCCAACTCTCTAAGGGGTCCACAGGTGTGCTTGGGTAAAGATCCAAGACCAATCGGTGTTGATAAGAGCCCACTGGGGTCAATGCAAAAACTTGCGGCTGAACAGCTTGCTTCAAATCAAACACCATGCGCACCACGCCAGGGCTGTTTTGAGCGACGCGCACGCCCGTGATGTTGGGGTCATCTGGTTTGATTTTCCCCACCCATTCTTTGATGGAAGGATTTAAATCCAAGCCTTCAATGTCAATGGCCAAGCGGGGTGGTGAGGGTACAAATGTGTACTTGGTTTTCAGAGCAACATCCGATTCCAGCGTGACGCGTGAGTAGTCTTTGGCTGGCCACACTCGGACCGCCAGCAAGCTGGCACCTCGGCAGATGTCTGTCCAGCCTAGCATCAGGGCTAGGCCAGATGCTTTGAGCCAATCACGTCTTTGTAAGGGCATGATGAGCAGCTTGAGATTTTGCAAGGGGAGTACTTAATTTGAGCAAGCCTAGCAAAATGGCAAGCCCTTTGGGTGTGTGTGTTTCGCAAATGACAAAACGGCCTTCTTGTTCGTTGACAGTCATGGCCAGTTTCAAGTCTGCAACTGGCAACATGCCGCGAGCTTGTTCGGGCCATTCGGCAATCTTCAATCCGGGACTGGCAAACAATTCGCGAAAGCCGGCTTCTTCAAATTCTTGAGGATCGTTGAAGCGGTAAAAATCGAAATGCCAAATGTTCAGAATTTGGGGGCTCAAGGGAACACTTGTGGGCGATACTTCCAAAAGCGTTTTGGAAAGCCTAGCCTCGTGGGGCTCGACCACTGCATAGGTGGGGCTTTTAATGCGTCCTTCAACCCCAAGTGCTTTAAGCAGGTATCTGACAAAAGTGGTCTTGCCAGCCCCTAAATCACCCTGAAGTTCGACGTAGGCATCTTTGAGATCAACTTGCTGAGCCAGAGCTTGCGCAAACTGTTGCGTCTGGTTTTCATCCGCCCATAGCCAACTGGCCGCGCCAAGGGGCTCGGGAGTTCCTACAATCTCTGGGTGAACAACACTCATCATTCTCTTTCTGGTCCTTCAGGCGCTGGCGCAATTGACACTGCTGCTTTGTGGTCTGAGTTGCAAATGGCCGCTCAGAAGCTGGGATTTTCTCAAATTGGCGTGACAGGTGTGGATTTATCCGAAGCTGAGCCAGGGCTTCAGGCTTGGCTGGCTGCCGGATTCCATGGCAGCATGAACTATATGGCAAGCCATGGCCTAAAACGTGCCAGGCCGGCAGAATTGCTGCCGGGAACCCTCAGTGTGATCACGGTTCAAATGGATTATTTGCCTGGCAATCTGCCTGAGTTGTCGGCGGAGTCTGAAGGCTTAGCCTTGAATCAGCCCTCTCAAGGCGTGGTTTCAGTGTATGCCAGAGGGCGGGACTATCACAAGGTCATGCGCAGCCGATTGCAAAAACTCCAGCACCGCATGGCCGAATTGATTGGCCCCTTTGGTCACAGAGTGTTTACTGATTCTGCGCCGGTCATGGAAGCCGAGTTGGCGGTTCGAAGTGGTCAGGGGTGGCGCGGCAAAAACACATTGGTCTTACAAAGAGAGGCGGGCTCCTTTTTCTTTTTGGGAGAATTGTTTGTGGACCTTGCGTTGCCCAGCACAGAGGTCATCTCATCGCACTGCGGTTCATGTACAGCCTGCATTGACCTGTGCCCAACCCAAGCCATTGTGGCGCCTTATCAATTAGATGCTCGGCGTTGTATTTCTTACCTCACGATAGAGCACGCCGGTGAAATACCGCATGAACTTCGCCCCCTCATTGGCAATCGAATTTATGGCTGCGACGATTGCCAATGGGCTTGTCCTTGGAACAAATACGCCAAGCGCAGTACGCTACCAGATTTTGATGCGCGTGAGCCCTTGAAGGCCCCTCAATTGCAAGAGTTACTTCAATGGGATGAAGCTACTTTTTTAAACTTGACGGAGGGCAGTGCCATTCGGCGTATTGGCCACTCTAGATGGATTCGAAACGTGGCTTTGGCTGCTGGCAATGCTTTTCGTGGACCCGAAAAAATATCAACTGAAGATGCTGCCGCTTTGGTCAATGCTTTGTTGCCTTGGCTGTCGCATCCCGACCCCGTTGTGCAAGAACAAGTGTCTTGGTCACTTGCCAAACGCACTTAAAACTTCAAGCCGCCCAACACGCCCAATGCAAAAGGCAAACTCAAAACGCCCAGCAGGGTGGACAAAGTGACCAGACCCGCCACATAGCCGCCGTTGTAACCCATTCTGGATGCCAATACATAGCATGTAGAGGCCGTAGGCAAGCCTGAAAAAATAAGCAGCACAGTGGTTTGCAAAGGAGGCAATTGAAAAAGCTGCGCCAAGCCCCAAGCCAAGCAAGGCACCACCAAGTGCTTGACCGTGAGGACCAAGCTGCCCAAAAATTTACCTTGGTTCAGTGCCTTCAACTCCATGCCTGCACCAGCCGACATGAGGCCCAAGGCCAAGGAGGCTGCTCCAATTCGTGACAAGCTGGGGTCTAAGACCTCAGGGATTCGCAAACCTAGCAAATTAAAAGCCAATCCGCTTGTGGTGGCCAAGATGAGGGGGTTGCGAATCAGTTCGCGCAACATGCCCGATTCACCCTGCCGTGCCATGGGCCAAACGGCCCCCACATTGAACATGGGCACGCAAAAGCCGATGAGCACGGCAATCAACAATAAACCTTCGCTGCCGGTCAAGCGTTCGACCAAAGCCAAGGCTATGAATGAGTTGAATCTGAAGCCTATTTGAGCGCTGGCTGCGTGATCTCTGAGGTCTATTTTATGGCGAATCCATGGCCAGTAAGGCATGCTGTTGCTGATCAAAATGGCGCTGATACCCATGGCAAGGCCGGCTAGCAAAAAGCCAGACGTTGCATGGATATCTAAGGGACTTTTCACAATGGAGTGAAACAGCAATATTGGAAACAAGAAGTAATAAACCAGAAATTCGACTTGTTGCCAAAGCGGCCGATTGAGGGGCGTGTACCGGCACAAAAAGTAACCGCACAAAATCAGGGAAAAATCAGGGAATAAAAGCTGAGCGTAGTTCACCCCAGTAGCATAACGCCTGTCTTTGCGGTATCTGCCTTCTAACTGGGTTAGATATTGCTTATGATACGAAGCAGTTAATTACAGGAGTTTTGATGATCAGGCGTGTTGGCAATGACGATGGAGCTCGTGTCTTCAAAGCGCTTGCGATCAAATTAAAGCTGAATTTGATGTCTACAAAAATGTGGTGGACACTCAAAAACTCCGACTCGACCAATGAGCTCTGACAGTCAAGCCGCCATCGACCGCTTTGTTGATGCGGTTTGGCTAGAAGACGGCTTGTCGGCCAATACTTTGGCCGCATACCGACGTGATTTGACGGCCTTGGCGGATTGGCTCAGTCAAAGCTCAGGCACCTCCTTCAATGCGGTCCAAGAGTTGCATTTACAAGCCTATTTTGCCGCGCGCCACAGCCTT
>SXXD01000046.1 GCA_005789685.1 Burkholderiales bacterium | reverse complement strand
GCCAACTTGCGACCTGCGACATAAAAGCCCAGCAGTCCGCCGCCCGCCAACATAGCCGTGAGTGCACTGGTTGCGCCCACACTCAGCTTGAGAATTTCACCGCCGTAGGGCTCCAAAATAATGTCTTGCATGTTGAAGGCCATGGTGCCCAAAGCCGTAGCCCATAAAAAGCGGCGGGCTTGAGGAAGGGCAATGAACTCCGCCCAGACTTCTCTGAAGGGTCTGCGAATTTGAGTTTTCAATGCCGCGACACGCGCAGGGTTGCGAGGCTCTTGCTTCCACAGCGCAAAGCCATTGAGAATGAGCACCACCAAGGCAGTGCCTTGCACCGTTTGAACCAAATATTCTGGCGTGAAGTTAGACAGCAAGACGCTGTAGACCAAACTGCCAAATACGGCACCCACCAACAGCATGGTGTACATCAGCGCCACCACGCGGGGGCGGGTTTCCTCACTGGCTTGGTCTGTGGCCAGCGCTAAACCAGCTGTTTGGGAAGTTTGTAAGCCTGCACCGACCAACAAGAATGCCATGGCGGCTGCGCCCTGTCCTACCCAATCGGGCACAGGCACTTGGCCGCGACCCGATAGCACCAAAAGTGCAAAGGGCATCACGGCCAATCCCAAGAATTGAATCAAGGTGCCGCCCCACATATAAGGCACGCGGCGCCAGCCAAAAGCAGACACATGCACATCGGACTGATAACCAGTGACGGCACGAAACGGCGCAACCAACAGTGGGAGCGCTAACATCATGGCGACCAGCCAAGCCGAGACGCCCAGCTCCACAATCATCACCCGGTTCAGGGTGCCAATCATGAGGGCCGTTGTGATGCCCATGGTGAACTTGAACAAAGACAAACGGAGCAAACGCGACATCGGCAAACCTGCGCTGGTCACGTCGGCAAACGGCAACCATGTTGCAGGAAGCTGCTTGACGAACTTGGAGAAAGTCTTGCCGCTCATGAGCGAACCCACTCCATGGCTTTGGATTTATAGAAGCCACTTGAAACTTTGTGACTGCGTGCACATTGCCAGTTGCTCAATGTTGCGTGTGTTTTCATGAGCTGTGCAATACGCGTCTCTGCCATGGGTTCAAGCCAAGGTGCGCGATCACCACGGGGCAACAAACGACCCACTGAAATCATGAGTGCCAACAAGGGAGTGCGTGGGGCAAACGTAAACACAATCGATTGGCTGGTGCGCTCAGCCAGTTGCGCCAGTGCATTGACGGCATCTTCTGTGTCATAGTGAATGATGGAGTCCATGGCCACCACGTGGTCAAAGTGGCCCAAGTTTTTGTCAAGCATGTCGCCACTGTGAAACTCAACCAAGTGCGCCACATCGGCTGGAATTCGTTCGCGCGCCAAGTCCACCAAAGTGGGAGACAAATCGATGGCCACCACTTCTGCGCCCAAGCGCGCGGCTTCCACGGCCAATGCACCTGTACCGCAGCCCGCATCCAAAATGCGCTTGCCTCGGAGATCCTCTCCTAGCCACGACACCAATGTGGCTCGCATCTGATCGCGACCAGCACGAACGCTAGCTCGAATCCGACCGACGGGTGCGTCGGAGGTGAGTTTTTCCCAAGCCGCGAC
The DNA here is from genome assembly GCA_005789685.1 of Burkholderiales bacterium. Lineage (GTDB taxonomy): Bacteria > Pseudomonadota > Gammaproteobacteria > Burkholderiales > Burkholderiaceae_C > Limnohabitans_A. The sequence continues at coordinate 1,065 of SXXD01000046.1, read as the reverse complement.
AGCCGTCCGATCGAAGTAATGTTCGATCTGTCCGCGACGTTGTTCGTAAGTCATTTCGTTCACAGTCTTGGTCTCAATCAAAACCCAGCAGATCAAAAATATCGCGGTCTTTCATGGGAACCGCAGAATAGGCTTCTCCGCCCAGCCACATGCTGGCAGCCAGTCGCATGTATTCTTTTTGCACAGCCTCCAACTCGGGTGAGTACTCCATCTCAAAGAGTGTCGATTTTTTCAAACGGCTGCGGCGAATCACATCCAGATCTGGAAAGTGCGCGGCCAGCTTTAATCCAATGCGATCGTTGTACTTGTCAATTTGATCAGTGGCTGCGCTGCGATTGGCGATCACACCGCCCAATCGCACGTTGTAATTTTTGGCCTTGGCGCCAATGGCTTGCACAATGCGATTCATCGCAAAGATGGAATCGAAATCGTTGGCGGTCACAATCATGGCACGATCGGCATGCTGCAAGGGTGCGGCAAAACCGCCACACACCACATCGCCCAGCACATCAAAAATCACCACGTCGGTGTCTTCTAGAAGGTGATGCTCTTTGAGCAACTTCACCGTCTGACCCACCACATAACCACCGCAACCTGTGCCTGCAGGCGGGCCGCCCGCTTCTACACACATCACACCGTTGTAGCCTTCAAAGACAAAGTCTTCGACGCGCAACTCTTCGGCGTGAAAGTCAACCGTTTCAAGCACATCAATGACCGTGGGCAACATCTTCTTGGTCAGTGTGAAAGTGCTGTCGTGCTTAGGGTCGCAACCAATTTGCAAAACACGTTTGCCCATTTTGGAAAACGCGGCAGACAAATTAGACGATGTGGTGCTTTTGCCAATGCCGCCCTTGCCATAAATGGCAAAGACTTTGGCATTGCCAATTTTCACATTGGGGTCTAGCTGAACTTGCAAGCTGCCCTCGCCATCCAATTTGGGATTGCGTTTCACAGTGGGGAACGGTAGGGTTTCAACATTCATGGGGTAGCTCCTTCATAGACGCCTTCTAAGCGATCTTCCAGTTCTTCACTTACTTGTCGAAGGGCTTGCAAGGTCTCGGCATC
>SXXD01000252.1 GCA_005789685.1 Burkholderiales bacterium | reverse complement strand
TTGGACTCACAGAAATATTGCAACAAGCCCTCCTGGAAGAACCCGCCAATTTAATTCGCGATGGCGGCGTGATGGCCAACGGCCTTGATTCAGAACTGGACGAACTGCGTGCCATTCAAACCAATTGCGACGACTTCCTGCTTGAGTTGGAAACGCGTGAAAAAGCGCGGACTGGCATTGCCAATTTGAAAGTTCAGTTCAACAGGGTGCACGGCTTCTACATTGAAGTCACGCAGGGTCAAATCGACAAAGTACCAGACGACTACCGCCGCCGTCAAACTTTGAAAAATGCCGAGCGGTTTATCACGCCCGAGCTCAAAGCCTTTGAAGACAAAGCTTTGTCTGCGCAAGAGCGTGCTTTGGCCCGCGAAAAATACCTTTACGAAATTTTGCTCGACCAAATGCAAACCCACATTCAAGCCCTCACCAAATTGGCGCAAGCCATGGCAGCTTTGGATGCCCTTTGCACACTCACCGAGCGCGCCATCACATTGAACTGGTGCGCACCTCAGTTTGCCAAAGAGCCCTGCATTGAAATTCGCCAAGGTCGCCACCCTGTTGTTGAAGCACGATTGGCTGAAACCTCAGGCGGCAGTTTCATTGCCAACGATTGTTTGATGAACAGCAAGCAACGTTTGCAAATCATCACGGGCCCCAACATGGGCGGCAAGTCCACCTACATGCGCCAGGTGGCATTGATTGTGCTTTTAGCCAGCATTGGCAGTCATGTGCCTGCCAGCAGTTGCAGGCTTGGCCCTATTGATGCCATTCACACCCGCATCGGTGCTGCCGATGACTTGGCCAATGCCCAATCCACTTTCATGCTCGAGATGACCGAAGCGGCGCAAATTTTGCACAGTGCCACGCCTTTGTCCTTGGTGCTCATGGACGAAATTGGCCGCGGCACCTCCACCTTTGATGGCCTGGCCTTGGCCAGTGGCATTGCCACGCATTTGCACGACAAGACGCAAGCCTTCTCGCTGTTTGCCACACATTACTTTGAGCTAACCGAGTTCCCCGCCACCCACCACGCCGCTTTGAACATGCACGTGGGTGCCACAGAATCGGGCAATGACATTGTCTTTTTGCATGAGCTGCAAGCGGGCCCCGCCAGCAAGAGTTATGGCGTGCAAGTAGCGCGCCTGGCTGGCATACCCACATCTGTTTTGAACCATGCGCGTCACACTTTGACCGCATTGGAAGCCGGCGCCAATGAGAACCGCATTCAGGTCGATCTGTTTGCCACGCCGCCTGAATCAGAGCATGCCAGGCCTTCCGCTTTAGAAGCAGCTCTGAATCAAATCGATCCCGATGCGCTCAGCCCCCGCGAAGCCTTAGAAGTACTGTACAGTTTGCAGCGCGTCTTAAAGCGTTCAGAAAATTGAGCCAATGAACAACGTCATTTTTTCGCACGGCAATGGTTTTCCCGCCAGCACTTACCGAAGCTTCACAAAAGACTTAAACCGAAGAGGCTTCAAAGTCTCCTCGATTGAAAAGTTTGGCCACGACCCTCTGTTTCCAGTCACCAGCAATTGGCCTTACTTGGTCCAAGAACTGGCAGATTTTGCAAAAAAATCTGCAGATCAAACGGGCAGCAAGCCTTACCTCATTGGACACTCTCTAGGCGGACTTCTGAGTTTGATGTGCGCCTCCAAGCACCCTGATTTAACAGTTGGCGTGGTCCTTCTTGACTCACCCGTGGTGGGTGGTTGGAGAGCCAGTGCGCTCAATCTGGTCAAAAAAACCAACTGGATTGGCTCAGTCAGCCCAGGTCGAATCAGCAAATCACGCCGGCAACATTGGCCCAACATTGAGGCCGTGATTGAACATTTTCAACACAAGCGTGCATTTGCACACTGGCATCCTGATGCACTCAGAGACTATGCAGAATTTGGCACTCGCATCGAAAATGGCGAGCGTGTTTTAAGCTTTGATCGCGTCATTGAAACGGCCATTTACAACACTTTGCCGCACAACTTATCTTCGATGCTCAAGCGACAACCGCTCAAATGCCATGTGGCCTTCATTGGCGGCACACACTCCCGAGAAATGCGCCTAGTGGGCTCGGAGTTAACCGACAAGGTTTCCAAAGGCAGAGTGATGTGGCTTGATGGCTCTCACTTGTTCCCCATGGAAAAGCCCATGGCAACAGCCGCTGCCGTAGAAGCCGCCTTGCGAAACATGGGCGCGCACTGAATAGCTTGTAGGCGCCCTTTTAAGGTGCCCAGTCGACCAAGCCTGTCCAAGCTGTTGCAAGCACCACAATGCCAAAAGCAATGCGGTACCAAGCAAAAATTTCAAAGCTGTTCGTGGCAATGTACTTCAATAGCCACCGAACGCAAATCCAAGCGCTGATGAATGACACCACCAAGCCTGTTGCGAACATGGGAATGTCTTCCACAGACAGCAGCGCGCGTTCTTTGTAGAGGCTATAAGCGCCAGCACCGATGAGTGTTGGAATGGCCAAGAAGAATGAAAAATCAGTGGCCGCTTTGCGCGACAAACCCAGCAACATGCCGCCGATGATGGTGGCACCACTGCGACTGGTGCCAGGAATCATGGCCAGGCACTGCACGAGCCCCACCATCAAGGCGTCACGGCCTCTCATGTCCTCGACTGTGCGAATGCGCACACTGGAAGGCGGCCTTCTCTCAGCCCACAAAATGATGAAGCCGCCCACAATGAAGGTCGTGGCCACAACCCAAGGGTTGAACAAATGTTCTTTGATCAATTTACCAAAAAGCAAGCCCAACACCACAGCTGGAAAAAATCCAATGAACACATTGAGAACAAAGCGTTGAGCTTCGACTTGGTACCTGAAAGCTTTGGCCGTAGATCGAATTTTTTCCCAATAGACCAAAATGACGGCAAAGATAGCACCCGTTTGAATGGCGATGTCAAATACCTTGGCTTTGTCATCGTTAAAACCAAGCAACGCACCGGCCAAAATCAGATGACCTGTTGATGAAATGGGCAAAAATTCGGTCAAGCCTTCCACCACGCCCATGGCAGCGGCTTTGGCCAGCAACATTAAATCCACCAGTGCTCCTTAGTTACCCTTCAATTATCACCTCAGAGAAGCTTCGCATGGCGTCGTCTGGCTCTAAAATCATGACATGAGCACAGCAAACGACAAAGTCAAGCCGACAGACGCCCCACAGGACGCCCACAAGGTCAGTAATTTTTTGCGTCAAATCATTGAGTCTGATTTGACTCAAGGAACTTACGCGCAGCGCAAATGGGCAGGCTCTCCGGGCGATGCTTCGCATCACGCCACCGGCTCTCACGACCCCGCCAAAATTCGCACGCGTTTTCCGCCCGAGCCCAATGGTTATTTGCACGTCGGCCATGCCAAAAGCATTTGTCTGAACTTTGGCTTGGCGCGTGATTATGGGGGCGTCTGCCACATGCGCTTTGACGATACCAATCCGGAAAAAGAAGACACCGAATATGTCAACTCGATTTTGGATGCCGTGACATGGTTGGGTTTCAATTGGGATGCTCATGGCACTTCGCATTTGTACCAAGCCAGCGATTATTTTGACTTCATGTACCGGGCTGCCGAATTCCTTATACAAGCAAATTTAGCGTACGTAGACGAGCAATCAGCCGAGGACATGCGAGCCCACCGTGGCGACTTCAACACGCCCGGCAAGAACAGCCCTTTTCGCTCGCGCACACCCGAAGACAATTTAAACCGTTTCCGCGAAATGCGCGATGGCAAGCTGGCCGATGGTGCAGCTGTCCTTCGCGCCAAAATTGACATGGCATCGCCCAACATCAACCTGCGTGATCCTGCCATTTACCGCATTCGAAGGGCGACGCACCACAACACAGGCGATACATGGTGCATTTACCCGATGTACACCTTCGCACACCCTATTGAAGATGCGCTAGAGCAAATCACTCACAGCATTTGCACGCTTGAGTTTGAAGATCAGCGCCCGTTTTACGATTGGCTTTTAACGCGTTTGAGCGAAAGCCACACACAAGCGGATGGCACGCCATTGGCGGCGCTTCTTGCAAGTCCCAATCCAAAGCAATACGAATTTGCAAGACTCAACCTGACCTACGTGATCACCAGCAAACGCAAGCTGGCCCAATTGGTCAACGAAAGCAAAGTCAGCGGATGGGACGACCCCCGCATGCCCACCATTGTGGGACTTCGTCGCCGCGGCTACACACCCGAAAGTTTGCAACTTTTTGCAGAACGCATTGGCGTCACCAAAAGTGATTCATGGATTGACTACAGCACCTTAGAGGGTTGTTTGCGCGATGACCTAGACCCCAAGGCTGCGCGCGCCATGGCCGTCCTCGACCCTCTTCAGCTCACCATCACCAATTGGGATGAGCTCATGGGCGAAGGCAAGCTAGAGGCTTGTCATGCACCTGTTCATCCGCATCATCCAGAGTTAGGGCAAAGGCATTTCCAATTTGGAAAATCGCTTTGGATCGAGCGCTCTGACTATGAAGACAGCCCACCCAAAGGCTTCTTTCGTTTGTTCCCTGGCAACAAAGTTCGTCTTAAATACGGCTATGTCATTGAATGCACAGGCGCCAACAAAGATGCCGATGGCAAGGTAACCGAAGTGCTTGCGCAATTAATACCAGACACCAAAAGCGGTACACCAGGCTCTGACAGTGTGAAAGTGAAAGGCGTGATGACTTGGGTGTCACAGGCAGATGCAGTTTCGGCTGAAGTGCGCTTGTACGACCGCTTGTTCACAGAGGCCCATCCCGATGCAGGTGGCAAAGACTTCTTGGCCAGCTTTAATTCAGAAAGCCTGAAAGTGATGACTGCTTTTGTTGAGCCTTCATTGGCAAACAGTGCGCCTGATG
>SXXD01000251.1 GCA_005789685.1 Burkholderiales bacterium | reverse complement strand
GACCGCCAGCCAGAATTTACCCAGATTGACATTGAAACGTCCTTCTTGGGCGAACAAGAAATTCGGGACATGTTCCAGGAAATGATCAAGCAGATTTTTTCCAAAGTCTTGAGCATTGACTTGGGAGATTTCCCCGTCATGGCTTACTCAAAAGCCATGCACCGCTTCGGCTCTGACAAGCCCGACTTGCGCGTCAAGTTGGAGTTCACTGAACTGACCGACATCATGGGCGATGTCGACTTCAAAGTGTTCAGCACACCCGCTACCACCCCAGGTGGCCGCGTGGTGGCATTGCGCGTGCCGGGCGGCTCCGAAATCAGCCGCGGTGAAATCGATGGCTACACCGAGTTTGTCAAAATTTATGGTGCCAAAGGCTTGGCTTGGATCAAGGTCAATGAAGTGGCCAAAGGCCGTGACGGTTTGCAAAGCCCCATCGTGAAGAATTTGCACGATGCCGCCATTGCCGAAATTCTGAAACGTACCAACGCCCAAGACGGCGACATTTTGTTCTTCGGTGCCGACAAAGCCAAAGTGGTCAACGACGGCATCGGCGCATTGCGACTCAAAATTGGCCACAGCGAATTTGCCAAAAAATCGGGCTTGTTCGAAAACCGTTGGGCACCGTTGTGGGTGGTCGACTTCCCCATGTTCGAGTTCGACGAAGAATCACAGCGCTACACCGCTGTGCACCACCCTTTTACCGCGCCCAAAGACGGTCACGAAGACTGGATGGTCACAGCCCCCGAGAAGTGCATTGCCAAAGGCTATGACATGGTCCTGAACGGCTGGGAAATTGGCGGTGGTTCGGTGCGTATTCACCGCGCAGATGTACAGCAAAAAGTATTTGATGCCTTGAAAATCACGCCGGCAGAAGCTCAACTCAAATTTGGTTTCTTGCTAGATGCGTTGCAGTATGGCGCGCCACCCCACGGTGGTTTGGCCTTCGGCTTAGACCGCATCATCACTCTGATGACGGGCGCAGACTCTATTCGAGATGTGATTGCTTTTCCCAAAACACAACGCGCTCAATGCTTGCTCACACAAGCACCAAGCCCCGTGGACGAAAAGCAATTGCGCGAATTGCACATTCGGGTACGAAGCCCTGAGGCCGTGAAGGCTTAAACCAACAAAAAAGCCACTTCAGCGGCTTTTTTCCTATCAGGTTGCGCTTAAGCGCCACAAAGAAGTTAACTCTGCAGCCCGTGCCGCATGCAAGGGGTCTGTTTCGTCTTGAGCTTTTTTGTGCTCGGCTTTGATGTCTGTTTTACTGATGACCTTCAAGCCACCGGCTGCAATCCATTCTTCCAGTTCTGCGCGAGTGCGCAGGCCCAAGTGTTCTGCCAAGTCTGACAAGATCAACCAGCCTTCACCCTTGGGCGTTAGGTGTGCGGCCAAGCCTGCCAGGAAGCCTTTGAGCATGCCACTGTTCTCATCGTAGATGGCCCGCTCGATGGGCGCACTGGCACGTGCAGGTAGCCAGGGTGGGTTGCACACGATCAGAGGCGCTTTGCCTTCAGGAAAGAGGTCGGTTTGAGTTAACTCGACTTTGCTGTTGAGGGCCAGGCGCTGAATATTTTCTTTGGCACAAGCCATGGCACGTGGGTCAAGGTCGGTGCCGACAACACGTTTGACCCCGCGTTTGGCCAACACGGCAGACAACACGCCCGTTCCCACGCCGATGTCAAAAGCCAACTCTGTACTGGGCAAGGGCGCGTCAAGCACCAGTTGAATGTATTCGCCCCGCACGGGCGAGAAGACGCCATAACTGGGGTGGATGCGGTTGTTGGGAGGGCTACCTAGCGCAGAAATTTCCATGCCCTTTTGATGCCACTCATGCGCGCCTACCAAGCCAAGCAATTCGCGCAGAGAGGCCACACAGCCCTTTGTACCGGCCGGTCCCCAAGCTTCGTTCATGGCGCCACGCCAATCGGGCGCTCGCCTAAGGCTGATCTGCCGGTCTGGATTGACTTGAATCAAGATCATGCTCAATGTGCGTGCACGCTGTGATTGCGCCTGACGGTGCAGGTGAAAATTTTCTTCTGGGGTGTGACTGACCTCAGGATGTGTTTTGGAGGCCCGGCGGATTTTTTTGGGCGCATCGCAGCGCCTGGCCAAGGCTTGCAACAGCAGCCTTGCATTTTGGAAATCACCCCGCCACAGCATGCCAGTACCCGCGCACGCCAACCTGTAGGCGCTGTCAGCACTGAGAGTGTCGTCTGCCAACACAACCCGCTTGGGGGCTAGCGCGCTGCGCTCGCTGCGCCATTCGTCCTCACAGGGGTGGCCATTTTCTTGCCATGCGATGGAAGTCGCAACGGTTTTCAACGAAGCGTCATGAAGGTTCTGAGGGTCAATACTTTGCATGGCTTGATCATAGGTGCTTCTGGGACAATTGCCGAAGAATTCCAAGAGAGAGGTAAAGTTCATGCAGAATGAACAGGCAATGGACAGTCCTGCTTACAAAATTCCAGAATCGGTTTTGGTTGTGATTTACACAATCGAAGCCGAGGTTCTGCTCATTCGCAGAGCCGATGCGGGCACTTGGCAGTCCGTCACGGGCAGTAAAGATTTTGAAGAAGAGACTTGGCATCAGACCGCTTGCCGCGAGGTCATGGAAGAAACCTGCTTGCTTGCCACGCATTCTGAACATGAATTGACCGATTGGGCGCTTGAGAATATTTACGAAATCTACCCTGCCTGGCGTCATCGTTATGCACCGCATGTGAGTCACAACAAAGAACGTGTTTTTGGCTTGAAATTACCCCGTCAAAGACCCATTCAACTCAGCCCCGCAGAACACACAGCATACCAATGGCTGCCTTGGAAAGAGGCTGCCGATGCTTGTTTTTCGCCTTCCAACGCAGAGGCCATCTTGATGCTGCCCAATTGGCTTGAAGGCCTAAGATGAAAACAGAAAAGTCTGCTTTTTTAAAAGTAGCCACCTACAACATCCACAAAGGGGTGCAAGGTTTCGGCCCTGCACGTCGCTTGGAAATTCACAATTTAGGTTTGGCCATCGAGCAGTTGGACGCCGACATTGTGTGTTTACAAGAGGTTCGAAAAGTACATCGACGCGAAGAAAAATACTTCAGGCATTGGCCAGAGCTGCCGCAGGCAGAGTTTTTAGCGCCGCCTGGCTATGAGTCTATTTACAAAACCAATGCATACACGCGGCACGGTGAACACGGCAATGCGTTGCTGTCTCGCTGGCCGGTCATGTCGCATCGCCATGTCGATATTTCAGATCACCGGTTTGAGCAGCGCGGT
>SXXD01000250.1 GCA_005789685.1 Burkholderiales bacterium | reverse complement strand
TGTTGGGAAACAAGGCATTGGTAATTCGAACGTGCGTGAGTTTTTCGTTCAAAGGTCTGAGGGTGGTCAGTTGAAAACCATAGGGCATTTCACTGAAAGAAATATCGGGCTGATCAAATTCGCGCATGACCTTTGTCATAGGCCATTTTTCACCTTCAATTTCACCGGCACTTTCGCCGCGAAATTGTCTGCCATAAGTGTCTTCAAGCGTGGCGTCGTTGAAAAAACGGTGTAAGAAAGAGGCATGGGCAGGGTCGATGCCCACTTCGAATGCTTGAAGCCAATTGCAATGCCATAAACCTTTGAATGCGAAGGTATGGGTGACGGGTGCTTTGAAACAATCGAGTTCTGGCAGCGGTGGAGGCACTGAGCCTTCAGGTCCCATCCATGCAAACAAAATACCGCTGCGCTCTTGGAGGGGGTAACTGCGCTGCTTGATGCGTGTGCACAAAACGCTGCCTTTGGGCTCGGCAGGTGTTTCGAGGCATTGGCCTGTGACGTCAAATTTCCAACCGTGGAAAGGGCAACGAAGGCCATCGCCTTCATTGCGGCCAAAGGCCAAGTCGGCCCCGCGGTGCGGACAGTCGCGGTCTAACAAGCCAAACGCGCCTTCTGCGTTTTTGAACAAGACCAAATCTTGCCCAAGCAACTTCACAGCCTTGACGGGTCGGATGCCCATGCGGGGATCGAGTGCTGGATTGAACTCATCCAGCAAGGCAACAGGATGCCAGTAATGACGCAAGACCTGACCACAAGGGGTGTCTGGACCAATGCGCGTGACGCGCTCGTTTTGTTCTGCTCTCATCAAATCACTTTAACGCAAAATGCTGGTAAAGAAAATGATTTAAGCTCACAGAACGTTCATTTCGGGCCTCAGTGCAAAAGATGCGGGGGCCACTTTTTGAAGCACCCCATGAATTCTGAAAATCTTTTGTTTGTCTACGGTACTTTGCTGTCGGGCCTTAGCAACCACCATCACATGGCAGGTGCGACCTGCTTGGGCGAAGCCAGTGTTCAGGCCGCCTTGTTTGACATGGGTGAGTATCCGGCGCTCTGTGTGCAGGGCGCATGGGCGCAACCGCTAGGTTTGGTGCTGGGCGAGTTGTACAAAATAGAAACTGAGCAGTGGCAGCGTTTGGACGAATTGGAAGAAGTCGACCCAGACTCCATTGAAAACTCTATGTATTTGCGGGCGCCCATCCAGGTTCAATGGCGCCAGGCTGAGCGGCCTCAAGATGGGCCAAAAACTGTGGCGGCGCAAGTGTATGTTTACAACTGGTCTTTGGCGGGTAGGCCGCGCATTGAGCACGGCGACTTTCGCCGCCATTGGTCAATGCGCACTTAGTGTCGAGTCAGTGTTGACTCAGTGTCGATTCGCTGAGAACCAACTTGCCGCGCAATGAATGCGAAAGGGCGGTGTCTATTTTCACATCGACCATCTGACCCACCAAGCGCATGCCATTGGGGCCGGCTGGAAAGTTGACCACCCGATTGCACTCGGTGCGGCCCGCCATTTCAGTGGCGTCTTTGCGTGCGGGGCGTTCCACCAAAATGCGTTGAACCGTGTTCAGACGGCTGTCGCCAATGCGTTTCACATTGGCTTCAATGGTGGCTTGTAAATGGTGCAAGCGCTTGAGCTTCACATCGTGTGGCGTGTCGTCGTGCAAGTTGGCCGCAGGAGTGCCAGGTCGCGGACTGAAGATGAAGCTGAAACTGGTGTCGTAGCCCACATCGTCAATAAGCTTCATCATTTTGTTGAAGTCCTCATCGGTCTCGCCCGGAAAGCCCACAATGAAGTCGCTGCTCATGGCCATGTCGGGCCGAATGGCGCGCAGTTTGCGAATGGTGCTTTTGTATTCCATGGCGGTGTAGCCGCGTTTCATGGCCATCAAAATTCTGTCAGAGCCGTGTTGCACGGGCAGGTGCAAGTGGCTGACCAACTTGGGCACTTTGTCGTAAACATCAATGAGGCGCTGGGTAAATTCGTTGGGGTGGCTGGTGGTGTAGCGAACGCGCTCAATGCCAGGCATGTCGGCCACGTATTCAATGAGCAAGGCGAAGTCGGCCACCTCGGCGGTGTTGCCCATTTTGCCGCGGTAGGCATTGACGTTTTGACCCAGCAAAGTCACTTCGCGCACGCCTTGTTCGGCCAAGCCTGCTATTTCAACCAACACGTCTTCAAAGGGACGACTGACTTCTTCGCCACGGGTGTAGGGCACCACGCAGTAGCTGCAATATTTGCTGCAACCTTCCATGATGGACACGAAGGCGGTGGGGCCATCCATCTTGGCGGGTGGCAAGTGATCGAATTTTTCAATCTCGGGAAAAGAGATGTCGACTTGGGGACGTTTTTTGGCAGCGCGAGCGGCCAAAAGTTCGGGCAGGCGGTGCAAAGTTTGCGGGCCAAACACCACGTCGACATAGGGTGCGCGTTTGATGATGTCGGCACCTTCTTGACTTGCTACACAACCACCCACACCAATCAAAACGCCGCGTTCTTTCAAATGTTTGACACGGCCTAAATCGCTGAATACTTTTTCTTGCGCGCGTTCACGCACCGAGCAGGTGTTGAACAATATGAGGTCGGCTTCGTCGACGTTTTGGGTGGGCTCGTAACCCTCAGCAGCCTTCATGACGTCGGCCATTTTGTCCGAGTCGTACTCGTTCATTTGGCACCCGAAGGTTTTGATAAATACTTTTTTGCTCACAAGAGACTCCAAGCGGTGACTGGTTTATATCCAGGGGCTGATGGAAGGAGCGCGCCATGGCGGCGCGCATAGGAAAGGCAGATTATCGCAGGACTGCGCTATAGAGTTTCGCCCGGTTTTCTATAAAACATGGGGTAATGGCGTTGTACCACGGGTCCGTCAAAGGCCCATGACATGCATTTGCCCACATGCGCAGGCGGTGTGGTGGGAATCGTATCGGGCAGACCTGCTTGCTGATTTCTAAATTGCCGCGCAGAGGGAATGGTTTGGTAGGCCGCGGTGGCCATGTTGAACAACATTTCTCGCAAATGGGTGCACCCCGCAATGCCGCCGATGTGTGCATCGATGGTTTTACGCCAGCCTGAACCCAAGGTGCAGCCAATCAACTTGTGCATGCCTT
>SXXD01000008.1 GCA_005789685.1 Burkholderiales bacterium | reverse complement strand
TGCAAGAACGTTTGCTCACACGCTTGGGCTCTGAGCGCCAAGTGGCCATTGATGTTCGCATCATTGCGGCCACCAACAAAGACTTGCGTGTGGCCATTTCTGATCGCGAGTTTCGCGAAGATTTGTATTTCCGCATTAGCACTTTCAAGTTGCGCGTGCCCCCACTGCGCGAGCGCAAAGGCGACATCTTGCCCTTGGTGGCCAGCCTGTTGCTTCGCCATGCACCCAACGCGCAAGACTTTACGCTCAGCGATGAAGCGCAAGCACAATTGTTGGCCTACCCCTGGCCAGGCAATGTGCGTGAATTAGAAAACGTGGTTCAGCGTGCTGTGGTCTTGTGTTCTGACCAGCACATCGAAACCCATCACCTGATGTTTGACGATGCGGCCGACATGAACCTTCATTTGGCGCAAGAGTTCATTGCAAGCTCTGCGGGTGCAGAGACGTCTGATAAGTCAGTTGCTTCCATGTTGCCTGTGTCGCAGTTGGGCATGCCCAACGAAGCCTTGCGGTTTCCCGATACCAGCGCCACAGAAGACAACGCGGTCATTGCCTCCAATTTACAAGAAGCTGTGAAGTCCAGTGAGCACCAAATGATTTTGGCGGCCATTCAAACCACCGAAAGCCGCATGGAAGCCGCGGCCAAGCTGGGCATCAGCCCACGTACTTTGCGTTACAAGCTGGCCAAACTGAAGGCCGATAACAGCAACTTGGCTTGGGCCGCTTAAGGGAGCACATCATGGTCGACAAAATTAATTCCCAGAGCAACATTCAATCGATGTTGCAAACACTGCGCTCCTACCAATCGCAAGCTGCAGGTGGTATGGACAGCGATGGCAACAAGGTCGGTGGCGGCCTGAATGGCCTCAATGGTTCACAAGCGCCACAGGGCCCTTCTGGCTTTGGCGACTTGGTGCGCCAAACTGTCGACAAGGTGAATGCCAACCAAATGCACGCCAGCAAAATTGCTTCTTCTTACGAACGTGGCGAAGGCGTGCCCCTGACAGATGTCGTGCTGAGCATGCAGAAATCGTCCTTGAGTTTTGAAGCCACCTTGCAGGTGCGCAACAAAGTGCTCAAGGCTTACGAAGACATTTTGAACATGCCGGTTTAACGCTTTAAAGATACGACAAAGAGATTCAAAAAATGGCCACCACTACAGTAGCTCCTTTTCAGCCCGGACTAGCCTCCGGGGGTTCGAGCAGCACCGCGCTTGCCACCACAGGCGCTGCAGGCTCTAACGCCGGCGGTGCTTTGGCAACCTTCACGCCTGGCATGGACATCAACACCAGCTCGGGCATGGGCGTCGCCTCGGGGCCACTGGCCTCTATTCAACAGTTGATGCAGCAACCCAGCATTAAAAAAGCCATGCCCCTCATTTTGATGGGCTTGGCCGTTTTGCTGTTTGGCATTATTTACATCATGATCAACATGCCCAGCTATCGTCCCCTCATGGTGAACATGAGCGAGGCCGAGCAGCAAACGGCCATGGAAGCCTTGCGTACCTCCGAATTCAAACCCGTCTTGGACCCTGCCACAGGTCAAATTACGGTGCCTGCGAACAAGTACCACGAAGCACGTATTTTCTTGGCCTCCAAAGGCATTCCCAAAACTGGCCACATGGGCATGGATTCACTCAAAGACCAATCGGCCATGACCACCAGCCAGTTCATGGAACAAGTGCGCTACACCTCGGCCATGGAGCAAGAGTTGGCGCGCACCATCATGCAAATTGACAGCATTCAACAAGCCCGTGTGCACTTGGCCATGCCCAAGCAATCGGTGTTTGTGCGCGACCGCACACCGCCTAAAGCCTCCGTCATCATCACCCCTCATGCTGGGCGCTCTGTGTCGCAGAACCAAGTTCAAGCTTTGGTTCACTTGGTCGCTTCCAGCGTGCCCCTCATGACGCCAGAAAACGTGGCGGTGGTAGACAACCAAGGCAAGCTGATTACTGAGTCAAGCACAGCGGCCACGTTGGGCTTAACGTCGGCGCAAAGCACGCACAAGCAAAAGATGGAAGACCTGTATCGCCTGCGCGTGACCCAAATTTTGGCACCCATTGTGGGCGATAACAATGTGCGCTCGCAAGTGAACATGTCGCTGGACTTTACCCAAACCGAAGTCACCACAGAAGACTTTGACACCCGTGAAAAAGGCCCTAAGACTCGCTCTGAAGCTTTAAGCGAAGACAAAAACTCTGCCATGGAAGCTGCTGGCATACCAGGCACTTTGTCTAACACGCCGCCTCCTGCACCTTCTGCCACCACCAATTCTGCAGCTGCTACGCCAGCCGGCACAGGTGGTGGTGCCAGCAACACCACGGCACGAAGCACACGAAATTACGAACTTGACCGGTCTGTGCGCCATGTGAAAAATGCAACGGGCACTTTAGACCGCTTGAGCGTGGCGGTGTTGATCAATGAACGTGCGCCAACACCTGGTGCCAAAGATGACAAAGGCGTGGCAGGTCCATCCACTCCTAACCCTTATACCGAGGAAGAAATTACCCGCATGCAAAATTTGGTGCGTGGCGTGGTGGGTTTTGACGAAAAACGAGGTGACGTGGTCACTGTGGTGCAAGCCAAGTTTGAGCCAGAAGCAGTTTACGACCTGAGCATTCCTTGGTACAAAGACGAAACGATGCAAACCTACATCAAGAGTGGTTTGTTGGGTCTGATGTTCTTGGCATTCCTGATG
>SXXD01000249.1 GCA_005789685.1 Burkholderiales bacterium | reverse complement strand
CCAAAGAAGTGGAAGTTGACATGCCACTCGAGGCAGGCGATTCACTGCGCTCCAAAATCAAGCAAGTGGCTTCTGGCCGCTTTGGTGTGACTGCCGAATACTTGCACAGTGCCGATCAAATTCAGATCAAGATGGCCCAAGGTGCCAAGCCGGGTGAGGGCGGTCAATTGCCAGGCGGCAAAGTGTCCGACTACATCGGTAAGTTGCGTCACTCTGTGCCAGGCGTGGGGTTGATTTCACCGCCACCGCACCACGACATCTACTCCATTGAAGATTTAGCTCAGCTTATTCACGACTTGAAAAACGTGGCGCCGCACAGCGACATCAGTGTGAAGCTGGTGTCTGAAATTGGTGTGGGCACCATTGCCGCAGGCGTGGCCAAGTGCAAGAGCGATCACGTGGTGATTGCCGGCCACGATGGCGGCACTGGGGCATCGCCTTGGTCCTCCATCAAACATGCAGGCAGCCCCTGGGAAATTGGTCTGGCTGAAACGCAGCAAACGCTGGTGCTAAACCGTTTGCGTGGCCGTATCCGTGTTCAAGCCGATGGTCAAATGAAAACAGGGCGCGACGTTGCCGTTGGCGCCTTGCTCGGCGCAGACGAATTTGGTTTCGCCACGGCACCGCTGGTGGTGGAAGGCTGCATCATGATGCGCAAATGCCACCTGAATACATGCCCTGTGGGCGTAGCCACACAAGATCCTACTTTGCGCAAAAAGTTCTCTGGCAAGCCCGAGCACGTGGTGAATTACTTCTTCTTCATTGCCGAAGAAGTGCGTCAAATCATGGCGCAGTTGGGCATCAAAAAGTTTGACGACATGATCGGCCGTGCCGATTTGCTCGATACCCGCAAAGGCATCGAGCACTGGAAATCAAGCGGCCTCGATTTCAGCCGTTTGTTGGCTGTGCCCGATGTACCTGCAGACGTACCCCGTCGCCACATCGATGTTCAAGACCATGGCTTGGACAAAGCTTTGGACAACATCCTGATTGCCAAGAGCCGCGCCGCCATTGAGAAAGGTGAGAAGGTGCAGTTCATGGAAGTGGCGCGCAACGTGAATCGTTCTGTGGGCGCCATGCTCTCAGGTGCTGTGACCAAAGTGCACCCAGAAGGTTTGCCAGACGACACCATTCGCATTCAACTTGAAGGCACAGGCGGTCAATCCTTTGGCGCGTTTGTAGCCAAGGGCATTACGCTGTACCTCATTGGTGAAGCCAACGATTACACCGGCAAAGGCTTGTCGGGCGGTCGCATTGTGGTCCGTCCAAGTTTGGAGTTCCGCGGCGTGGCCAGCCAAAATATCATTGTGGGCAACACCGTGATGTACGGCGCCACCACAGGCGAAGCTTTCTTCGCAGGTGTGGGCGGCGAGCGTTTTGCAGTTCGTTTGTCTGGCGCCACGGCAGTGGTTGAAGGCACAGGCGACCACGGTTGTGAATACATGACTGGCGGTACGGTAGCCGTGCTGGGCAAAACAGGTCGCAACTTTGCGGCCGGTATGAGCGGCGGCATTGCTTATGTGTACGACGAAGACGGCCAATTTGCATCACGCTGCAACACCGCCATGGTCAGCATGGAAAAAGTACTGACCGTAGCCGAGCAAGAAGCCGCCGTAGACCGCAAAGTGTGGCACCGCGACCAAGCCGACGAAACACAGTTGAGAAAATTGCTGGAAGACCACCACAAGTGGACCGGCAGCCAACGTGCTCGTGAGTTGCTGGACAATTGGGCGCAAGCCCGCTTGAAGTTCGTGAAAGTATTCCCGAACGAGTACAAGCGCGCCTTGGGTGAAATCAACGCACGCAAAGCGGCCGCAAAGTCCACCGACACAATTGCTGCCAGCTAATGGGTCAAATAAGCACAAAGAAATAACAAGGATTGATCATGGGAAAAATCACTGGTTTCATGGAATTTGAGCGCGTCGAAGAGGGCTACAAGCCCGTAGGCGAGCGCGTCAAAAACTACAAAGAATTCGTCATTGGTTTGGACGACGCGCAAGCCAAAGCGCAAAGCGCTCGCTGCATGGACTGCGGCACACCGTTTTGTAACAGCGGCTGCCCTGTTAACAACATCATTCCCGATTTCAACGACTTGGTATTTCAAGGCGATTGGAAAAACGCCATTGAAGTGCTGCACAGCACCAACAACTTCCCAGAGTTCACGGGCCGCATTTGCCCCGCACCTTGTGAAGCAGCTTGCACTTTGAATGTGGCCGACGATGCCGTGGGCATCAAGTCGATTGAGCACGCCATCATTGACCGTGCATGGCAAGAAGGTTGGGTCAAGCCCCGTCCTGCAGCGCACAAGACTGGCAAAAAAGTAGCCGTGGTGGGTTCAGGCCCCGCCGGTATGGCTGCTGCTCAGCAGTTGGCACGGGTGGGTCACGACGTGACGCTGTTCGAAAAGAACGATCGCATTGGCGGCTTGTTGCGTTATGGCATTCCTGATTTCAAAATGGAAAAGTCGCACATCGACCGTCGCGCAGAGCAGTTGGTGGCCGAAGGCGTGACCCTCAAAACCGGCGTCATGGTGGGCAGTCTGCCTGCGGGTTCCAAAGTGACCAACTGGTCTCAAGAAACCATCAGCCCAGAGCAACTCCAGAAAGACTTTGACGCAGTGTTGTTGACCGGTGGCTCAGAGCAATCACGCGATTTGAACGTGCCTGGCCGCGATTTGTCAGGCATTCACTTCGCTATGGAATTCTTGCCACAGCAAAACAAAGTGAACGCCGGCGACAAGCTCAAGGACCAACTGCGCGCTGACGGCAAACACGTCATCGTGATTGGCGGCGGCGATACCGGCAGCGATTGCGTCGGTACCTCCAACCGCCATGGTGCGAAGAGCGTCACGCAGTTTGAAGTGATGCCCCAGCCTCCCGAAGAAGAAAACCGTCCTTTGACATGGCCTTACTGGCCTCTGAAGCTGCGCACCAGCTCCAGCCACGAAGAAGGTTGCACCCGCGAATTCGCCGTTTCCACCCAAGAGTTCATTGGCGAAAAAGGCAAGGTCACAGGTCTCAAAACCGTTGAAGTCGAATTCAAAGACGGCAAATTGGTCAATGTGCCAGGCACCGAAAAGACTTACCCAGCCGACATGGTGTTCTTGGCCATGGGCTTTGTGAACCCTGTTGCCACCATCTTGGACGCCTTTGGCGTGGACAAAGACAACCGTGGCAATGCCAAAGCCACCACCGATTTCACAGGTGGCTATGCCACCAATGTGGCCAAGGTTTTTGCGGCGGGCGACATGCGCCGTGGCCAATCTTTGGTGGTTTGGGCCATCCGTGAAGGCCGACAAGCTGCCCGCGCGGTGGATGAATTCTTAATGGGAAGCAGTGACTTACCCCGTTAAAATGTCTGCAGACAGGTTGGCGTGTGAATTTTCAAAGAGTCACACAAGCTTCACCTGAACGCCTTACCCTTCAAAAGCCGGCGATCCCGGCTTTTGTTTTTCTCACATGACTTTGCCCAACTCTCCACCTCTGGTCGAATTGAAAAACCTCAGCTTCGGCTACGGGGACCGCGTCATTCTGAATGACCTGTCGTTTGGCATACCGCGTGGCAAAGTCACGGCCCTGATGGGTGTCTCTGGCGGTGGCAAGACCACTGTCTTGCGTTTAATTGGTGGCCAATACCGCGCCCAAAACGGCCAACTCACATTCGATGGCCATGATGTGGGTCAAATGAACACAGAACAACTTTATGCAGCCCGCAGGCGCATGGGCATGTTGTTTCAGTTTGGCGCTTTGTTCACCGACATGAGTGTGTTTGACAACGTGGCGTTTCCGTTAAGAGAACACACGAAAATGTCTGAGTCCATGGTGCGCGACATTGTTTTGATGAAGCTCGATGCGGTGGGATTGCGCGGTGCCAGAGATCTAAAGCCTTCCGAAATTTCAGGGGGTATGGGCCGACGCGTTGCACTGGCCCGTGCCATTGCTTTAGATCCCGATCTCATGATGTACGACGAACCCTTTGCTGGGCTTGACCCTATTTCATTAGGTACAGCGGCAAGACTCATTCGCAAGTTAAACGACAGCTTGGGCATTACCAGTGTGGTGGTATCCCACGATGTCGACGAAACATTTCAAATTGCAGACCATGTGGTGGTCTTGGCCAATGGCAAAGTTGCAGCGCAAGGCACGCCCGAAGCACTCAGGCAAACTTCTGATCCGCTGATTCACCAATTTGTGAATGGCCTCAGCGAGGGTCCGGTCCATTTTCATTACCCCGCCAAATCCATCGCTGAAGATTTCAGCCGCATTGCACCATGAACTTTTTGCACCCTGCTGAACTTGGCTTTGCCGTCCGCCAGAAATTGGCGGACTGGGGTTATGGCGCGCGATTATTGGGCCAACTGGCCATGATGTCGGGTGCTTGTTTGAAGCGCTTTGGGCTGGTTCGCGATCAAGTGCATTTCTTGGGCAACTACTCCTTGGCCATCATTACCGTCTCAGGCCTGTTTGTCGGCTTCGTTTTGGGCTTGCAGGGCTACTACACTTTGCAGCGCTATGGCGCGGCCGATGCACTTGGCTTGTTGGTGGCGCTGAGTTTGGTGCGTGAACTCGGCCCTGTGGTGGCGGCGCTGTTGTTCGCAGGGCGGGCGGGTGCCTCCATTACTGCAGAAATTGGTTTGATGCGCGCTGGCGAGCAATTGACGGCTTTGGAAATGATGGCGGTTGATCCAAAACTGCGAATTTTGGCGCCGCGTTTGTGGGGTGGCATCATTGCCTTGCCTCTGCTCACCGCCGTTTTCAGTGCGGTCGGTATTTTGGGCGGTTATGTGGTGGGTGTGCTTCTAATTGGCGTTGATGAGGGCGCATTTTGGAGTCAAATGCAAAGCGGTGTCGATGTGTTCAAAGATGTTGGCAATGGCATGATCAAAAGCGTGGTGTTTGGCGTGGCAGTTACCTTCATTGCCTTGTTGCAAGGGTATGTGGCTCAGCCTACACCCGATGGCGTGGCTTCAGCCACCACCCGAAGCGTGGTGATCTCTTCGTTGTCTGTTTTAGGACTGGACTTCGTCCTTACTGTGATGATGTTCAGCATTTAAGGAGGACGTGATGCAACGTTCAAAAAATGATGTGTGGGTAGGTTTGTTTGTGTTGATCGGATTGGCGGCAGTGCTTTTTCTGGCGCTGAAATCGGCCAATTTGTTGCAATACAGCTGGTCCAAAAATTACACCGTGACCGCTAAGTTTGACAACATTGGCGGCCTTAAAAAAGGCGCAGCCGTTAAGAGTGCGGGGGTGGTGGTGGGCCGTGTTGACAGCATTCAATTTGACGGCGAAAGTTTTCAAGCCAAAGTCAGCTTGGCACTGCAAAACCAGTACGATTTCCCCAAAGACAGTTCTTTAAAAATTCTGACCAGTGGTTTGTTAGGCGAGCAGTACGTAGGCATTGTGGCGGGTGCCGATGAAAAGAATCTGGTAGCGGGCGACAACATCGGCTCGACCCAATCGGCCGTGGTCTTAGAAAATTTAATCAGCCAATTTTTGTACAGCAAAGCGGCAGATCCTGCCGCACCCACATCCGGAACCAAGTAATGAAATTTTGGTGGCGCGTGCGCCTAGGTTTACTCATCGTAGCAAGCTTGCTTTTGCAAGGGTGCGCGTCACTCAAAGGCCCAGATCCAACGGATCCTCTTGAGCCCTTGAACCGAAAAGTCACGGCCTTCAACGACATGGCCGATGATGTGGTGCTCAGACCTGTTGCGGTGATTTATGGCCAAGTTTTGCCAACGGTAGTCCGCAAAGGCATAGGCAATTTTTTCAGCAATCAGAGCGATGTCATGTCGTTCTTCAACAGCTTGGCGCAACTGAAACTCCAAGCGGCTGCTAAAAGTGCCATGCGTGTGGGCATCAACACCACGCTGGGGCTGGGCGGCATCATTGATTGGGCCACCGAATTGAAGATTGACAAGCACAAAGAGGACTTCGGTCAAACCATGGCGTTTTGGGGCGTTTCGTCGGGCCCCTATGTGGTCTTGCCTTTCTTTGGGCCTTCCACCGTTCGCGACAGCCTGGGCCTGTACATCGACACCAAAACAGACGTGAACCAACAACTGAAAGACACAGCGGCTAAAATCACGCTCACATTGTTGCGCTTGACCGACAAGCGGGAGCGCTATTTGTCCTTGTCCGACGCTGTCAAACAAGCTTCTTTAGACCCCTACACATTCACACGGGATGCCTATTTGCAAAAGCGTTTGAATGACATTTACGATGGCAACCCGCCCATGTTGGACGATTTTGAAGATCCGGACCAACCTGCGCCTATGGTGGCCCCCAACCGACCCAGCGCTACGGGCACGCAGGAGCCCTTGCTGCAGACGCCAAAACCCTAACAGCCTTGGGGCAAAGACGAATTGAACTTGGTGGTCTAATCTACTTTTATGCAGTTCGCGCGTTAAAGAGTGAAACGCTCTTTATGATCTCATCCTATGAATCGCAAATTCTTCACTTATTTATGGCCTGTTGTTTGGGCGTTGGGTTTCTGCTTGGGTTCAGCCACCGTTTGGGCTGCCGATGAAGCACCCGATGCTTTCGTGAAACGCATTTCCAATGAAACTTTGGATGCCGTTCGTTCCGACAAAAGCATCAAGGGCGGTGACATCAACAAGATCATGCAATTGGTCGATACCAAGCTGATGCAGCATGTCAATTTCCGCCGCATGACCGCGCTGGCTACTGGGCCAGGTTGGCGCAAGGCCACCCCTGAGCAGCAAGAACGCTTGCAAGCAGAGTTCAAGTTGCTGCTCATTCGCACCTATTCTGGCGCACTCAGTCAAATCAGCGATCAGTCCATTGAGCTCAAACCTTTGCGCGGCGCTACAGATGACAAAAATCTGGTCGTTCAAACCGAGGTCAGAGGCAGAGGTGAGCCTATTCAGCTTGACTATCGCCTTGAAAAAACGCCT
>SXXD01000248.1 GCA_005789685.1 Burkholderiales bacterium | reverse complement strand
GCATGGAAAAACAACAGGACCCTGCTCTTGCCAGTGACGACAAAACACTGCTCAACGATTTGCTTCAATTGCTTGCCAACGAGCAAGTTGACTTCACTATTTTTTGGCGCAGACTCAGCCACGCCGCACCCACCACACAAGCCACAAGTTCAGAATGGCAAGCTGTAGCCGATGTGTTCATCGATCAGTCGGCTTGGGGCGAATGGCGAGATCGCTATTTGTCTCGTTTGCAAAAAAGTCCATCCGACATGGCCGTACGGAAGATGCTCCAAATCAACCCTAAATTTGTGCTTCGAAACCATTTGGCAGAAGCCGCTATTCAAAAGTCAAAAAAGGGCGACCATTCAGAGGTCGATACGCTTTTCAAATTGCTACAGTCTCCTTTCGAAGAACATTCGCAGTTTGAGCACTACGCCAATTTACCGCCCGATTGGGCTGCCAATATCGAGATCAGTTGCTCGTCCTAGGACAAAATTACAGCAGCAAGGTCAATCACCCCCTTTCAACAAGTAGACTTTCACCATGTCGCAAACCAAATTACCGCAAACAGATGCCGAATGGCGGGCTTGGCTGATTGCCAAGAATGCCGAGCCTCTGGCTTTTGAAGTCACTCGCAGAGCAGCCACCGAGCGTCCTTACACGGGTAAATACGAAACACATTGGGAGCCTGGCCAGTACAACTGCATGTGTTGTGATGCCAAGCTTTTTGATTCGTCGACCAAGTTTGACGCTGGCTGCGGTTGGCCTTCTTTCTACCAAGCAGCAGAGCCCAATGCTGTTGCACAAAATGTAGACCGCAGCCACGGCATGGTTCGAGTCGAAAGTGTCTGCGCCCAATGCGGCGCTCATTTGGGTCATGTTTTTGAAGATGGCCCTGAGCCCACTGGGCTTCGCTATTGCATGAATTCAGCTTCTTTGAATTTTCAGAAAAGCTAAGATGAAAATAGCGCTTGACCTTTTTCCGATCCTGCTTTTCTTCGCAGCCTATAAATTTGGAACAGTTTACGAAGCAACCGCTGTGCTGATGGCAGCCACCTTGGTGCAAAGCCTGTTGATGTATCGCCTTGAAGGTAAATTGGCCACCATGCAAAAGGTGACACTGACCCTCATTGTGGTGTTTGGCGGCTTGACCCTCCTCTTGCAAGACGAACGCTTCATCAAATACAAGCCCACGCTGCTTTACAGTTGCCTGGCCTTGGGTTTGTTTTTTTCTCAGTTCGTCCTCAAGAAGAATTTCTTAAAAACAATGCTTGGCAGTCAGGTCAATTTACCTGACGCCAATTGGCAAACTTTGAGTGTCTCTTGGATTGCGTACTGTATTTTCATGGCGACGACCAACGCCTATGTGGCTTATGAATTCAGTACGGATGAATGGGTGAATTTCAAAATCTGGGGCTATATATTCCCATTGACCTTCCTTATTGGAACCGGCATTTACATGGCTAAACACGTGGTTCCCTCAGAATCTACCGCTGATGACGAGACCACCAAGTAAAGCTCAAGCATGAATCTCAAAACAAATCTCCCCACAAATACCTCATGGCAACCCCTCATGGTGGCTGCATTGACAAACAGCTTTGAGCCCAGCTTTTTAGAGGTCATAGATGAAAGTGCGCAGCACGCAGGCCATTCCGGCGCCACTGAGTCGGGCCTTAACAGCCATTTCAGGGTTTTGATTGCTTCTTCTCATTTTGAAAAGCTCAACCGCGTGCAACGTCATCGCCTTGTGTATGATTCGCTCCAAGAATTCTTGGACAACGGTCTCCATGCATTGGCCATAGAATTTCGATCTAACTGAATTTAATTGTAATCTGAGGAATCTGATGAAACTTACGAAATTGTCCTTGAGCTTGGTCGCTGCATTGAGTTTCTCTGCTATGGCGCAGAATTTGGCAGTGGTCAACGGCAAGCCTGTACCCAGTTCGCGCGTAGAGGTTTTGAAGCAACAAGTTGAGCGCTCTGGCAGACCCGTCACCCCAGAAATCTTGGCGCAAATCAAAGAAGAACTCATTGCCCGTGAAATTTTCATGCAAGAAGCTCGCAAACGTGGCTTAGACGCTAGCGAAGACTACAAAGCGCAGTTGGAATTGGCCCGTCAGAGCCTTTTGATTCGTGAGTTGTTTGCCAACTTCCAGAAGAAAAATCCCGTGACCGACGCCGAAATCAAAGGCGAGTATGACAAATTTGTTGCAGCCAATGGTGGCAAAGAATACCGTGCACGTCACATCTTGGTTGAAAAAGAAGACGAAGCCAAGGCCCTGATTGCTGACCTGAAAAAGGGTGGCAAATTTGAAGACTTGGCGAAGAAAGCTTCTAAAGATCCAGGCTCTGGCGCCAATGGTGGCGATTTGGATTGGGCCAGTGCAGCCAGTTATGTGCCTGAGTTTTCCAATGCCATGGTCAAACTTGAAAAAGGCCAACTCACTGAGACCCCGGTCAAAAGCCAATTCGGCTTTCACATCATTCGTGTCGATGACGTGCGCGAAGCACAGTTGCCGCCATTGGATGAGGTCAAACCTCAAATTACCCAACAACTGACCCAATCTAAATTGGGCAAATTCCAAGAAGATTTGCGCGCAAAAGCCAAAGTTAAATAAAACTTCGCTTTTTACTGAACCCAACGCCTTGCGTTCTGCCACATTCTGAGCCATGGGCTGTACGCTGAAACATCCTCGGGCGTATAGCTCATCTGCACATTTCGAAACACCCGCTCTGGGTGCGGCATCATGGCTGTAAAGCGACCGTCAGGGGTGGTAACTGCTGTGAGTCCAGCAGGACTGCCGTTGGGGTTGGCAGGATAGTTTTGTGTCACAACACCTGAATTGTCCACAAAGCGCATGGCCGCAATGGCGTGTTGTGCATTGCCACGGAACTTGAAATTAGCAAAACCTTCACCATGCGCTACCGCGATGGGCATGCGGCTTCCAGCCATGTCTTGGAAGAAAAGACTGGGCGATGGCAACACTTCAACCATTGAAAGTCTGGCTTCGAAGCGTTCACTTTGATTGGTCGTAAATCTAGGCCAATGTTGTGCACCCGGAATGATGTCGGCCAATTCAGCAAACATCTGGCAACCATTGCAAACACCTAAACCAAAAGTGTCTGTGCGTGAAAAGTAAGCTTTGAATTCATCGGACAACAAGGGATTGAAAGTGATGCTGCGCGCCCAACCAATACCAGCACCTAAGGTGTCGCCATAACTGAAGCCACCGCAAGCCACAAGGCCTTGAAAATTTTTCAAACTCACACGGCCTGTTTGCAAGTCAGTCATGTGAACGTCATGCGCTTCGAATCCTGCTTGCGTAAAAGCATAGGCCATCTCAACATGAGAGTTGACACCCTGTTCCCGCAAAATGGCAACGCGAGGTTTGGCCAAATTAAGCCAAG
>SXXD01000247.1 GCA_005789685.1 Burkholderiales bacterium | reverse complement strand
CATGCGATTTGTAGCCACACGCGGCAGCATGAGTGTGGGCCAATCCAAGGGCGGCCTGCCGCCCGACCGCGTGGTGGAACAAGAAGATGCTATTTTGAAAGACACGCAACGCTTGATCGAACGCTACCACAACGCATCGCACGGTGCCATGACCCAAGTAGCAGTGGCTCCTTGCTCGCCGTTCAGCGTCAGCCAAGACCTCATGCGTTTGTCGGCAGAGATGGCCCGGCACTATGGCGTGCGCCTGCACACCCACTTGGCAGAGAACGACCACGACCTTGCCTACAGCTTGGAAAAATTCAATCGCACACCCACGCAATATGCAGAAGACCTAGGCTGGTTGGGACACGATGTGTGGCACGCCCATTGCGTCAAATTGGACGATGAAGGCATCTCGCTTTTTGCGGCCACTCGCACGGGCATTGCACATTGCCCATGCAGCAACATGCGCTTGGCCAGTGGCATTGCACCGATTCGCAAAATGATTGAAGCAGGCGTGCCAGTGGGCTTGGGGGTTGACGGTAGCGCCAGCAACGATGCAGCCCACATGGTAAACGAAGCGCGTCAAGCCATGCTGTTAGCGCGGCTTAGAAAATCACTTGAGGGTCCGCAAGTGAATGCTGAAGGCAAAACCATTTTTGGTTGCGACACGGCGCCCATGGAAATGACTGCGCGCGATGCCTTGCGTTTGGCCACGCGTGGCGGTGCTGAGGTATTGGGTCGCAAAGACATCGGTCAGCTGAGTGTTGGATTTTGCGCCGACATGGCCTTGTTTGATTTGCGCAGTTTGAGTTTTGCGGGCGGTGCTGTGCACGATGCCATTGGAAGTTTGATGCTGTGTGCCAGTGCGCCAGCCGCTTACACCGTGGTCAATGGACGTGTGGTGGTCAGTGAGGGTCAGTTGGCCAGCGTAGACCTAGGCAATTTGATTGAACGCCACAACAAGTTTGCCGTTCAACTGGCCTTAGGTCACTGAACTAAAGCGCCGCATTAAGTTACGGCTCAACTTTGGCGCCAGCCAAATACCAACTGGCTACAAGTTGTCTTTCTTCGGGTGTAATGCCTGAGGCATTGTTCATGGGCATCTGCTGGGTCACACTCACTTGCTGGTACACGTTTTGAGCATTGAGCTTGATATTTGCTGGCGTATCCAAACGAACATTTTTCATTTGAACTTGCGCACCGTGGCAACTGAGGCAGTGCTGGTCGATCACTGATTTGACTTGCACAAAAGTAGCCGCTTGAGACGACTCATTCTTGGCAACACTCTTTGCGCCCCAAGGCGCCATGGCCACAATGACTGCCACGATCAAAACGACACCCACTGCCGCAAAAGGCCAAGGGTTGCGAGCGCGGCCTAAATGGTAGCCATGACGTTGCACAAAGAACTGGCGAATCAAGGCACCCGCAAACATCATCACAAACAAAATAAGCCAGCGCTGAGGATGCGTGTACAAGAAACTGTAATGGTTGCTTAGCATGGCAAAAATCACAGGCAGCGTGAAATAGGTGTTGTGCACGCTGCGTTGCTTGCCGCGTTTGCCGTGAATGGCCAAGGACATGGCGTCGTACTTTTCGCCAGAAGTCATGGCGGCTACCACTTTTCGTTGGCCGGGAATGATCCAAACAAACACATTGGCACTCATGGCCGTGGCAATCATGGCACCCACCAACAAGAAGGCGGCCCTGCCAGCAAACAATTGACAGGCCAACCATGAGGCAAAAGCCACCACACACAACATGAGTGTGGCCACAATCAATTCACCGTTTTTGCGAAATCCAAACACGCGGCAAATGGCGTCGTAAACGAACCAAAAAAACACTAAGAAACTCAGCGCGGCCGTGATGGCTACAGCAGGCGACCAGTCCATCAGTGATTTGTCAATGAGGTAGGTGCTGGCATTCCACAGATACATCACCGTGAACAAGGCAAAGCCACTGATCCAAGTGGAATAGCTTTCCCAATAAAACCAGTGCAACTTGGTGTGAATTTTCTTGGGCGCCACCATGTACTTTTGGGGGTTGTAAAAACCACCGCCATGAATGGCCCACATTGCGCCATCTACCCCTTTTTCAAGCAAATCGGGCGAGTTGGGCTTCTGAAGGTTGTTGTCTAGGAAAACAAAGTAAAAAGACGAGCCTATCCACGCAATCGCGGTAATCACATGAACCCACCGCAGTAGCAAATTAACCCAATCTAGCAAATAGGCTTCCATCGATAAGGCTCCAAACTGTTTACCGAAGTGTATACAATTTTTAGGCTTGCAAAAGCTGTGCCGCTACGGCAACCGCAATCACTTCAGGTTCTTTGCCCTCAATGCCTGGAACACCGATGGGGCATGTCACTTGTTGCAATTCAGCTTCTGAAAAGCCCCGCTCTGCAAGGCGTCGCTTGAAAGTAGCCCACTTGGTGGCACTGCCAATGAGGCCAATGTAGGGCAGGTCTTTTTGATCTCGCTGGCGTTGCAAGCAGGCCGCCACCACATCCAAATCCTCTGCATGGCTGAAACTCATGATGAGAACGCGGCTATTGGGCACCAAATCGGATACGGCAGCATGCACCGGGTTGGAATGTTCGCAAACAACTTGGTGCGCTACATCGCTTGGAAAAATTTCGTCTCGGCTGTCGATCCATCTCACATGAAAGGGCAAGGGCGCCAAGACTTTGACCAAGGCCTTGCCTACATGGCCTCCGCCAAATAAAGCCAAAGGCAGAAATCGTTTGGCTGCTTGTGCATGCAAAATGGCCTGAAGTCGACCTTGATCATCTACCGTCACGTGCTCAAACTTTAGGGTCAAGGCACCACCACAACATTGCCCTAGACTAGGCCCAAGCGCAAATTTTTTTTCAAGTGGCAATGATTGAGACATTGCAGGCTGAAGCAAGTAACGCCTGGCCTCGGCAATGGCTTCAAATTCAAGGTGTCCGCCGCCAATTGTGCCCAAAAACTCATCGGCAAAAACAGCCATGACAGTGCCCGTTCCCCGCGGCACCGAGCCTTGGGCTTGCTGAACCGTGATCCAAATGCCCGGCATCTGCGCCAACTTCGATGTCAATTCTGAAAACCAATGCACCTGCTTCTACTTTCAATTCAATGCTTCTAAACCAGACTGTACAGTGACAGAATGGCACATGTTGTTTTGAAGGCCATAGACCCATGACTCATGCCATCGCCCATTTTCTAAAATCTTCACAATTTACTTGCGCTGCGTGCATACTTGCTCTGTGGCTAACGGGCTGTAGCACATCACCACCACGGCCGCAACAAACAATGTCACCGCCACCAGCGCCAGCACCCGCCCCTGTCAAACCAGCGGCGCCCATTGCGCTTCCCTCTGTGCCTGTCAAACCCCAATTGCCCACATCCAATGCTCGAACTGCCAAAGAATACAGAGTAGATGCCGCCAAGCACCTTTACAAACTCAATGGCGCTCGCATCTTCAAGGGCCGCATGCCGCCCATGCTTTACGCTGTGGGCGTTTTGGATGTCGAAGTTAACAAGCAAGGCCAAGTGACACGCACCTACTGGGTCAGAGCGCCTGGCCATGCTCCCGAAGTCATGCGAGAAATAGAGAAAACTGTTCGCCAAGCAGCGCCCTATCCAGTCCCCACCCACATGGGCAAGGTGGTCTACTCAGACGTTTGGCTTTGGCACAAGAGCGGTTATTTTCAACTTGACACCCTCACTGAAGGGCAAGACTGAAGTTCTAAACCGTCGCCTTGGCTTTTTCGCAGCTCATCAAAATCTTTTCTGGCGTGGCTGGTGCACTCATGTGAACCACAGTTTGGTGGTCGGCACTGGCACTGACTGCATCGCGCAAAGCAAAGAAAGTAGACAAGGCCAGCATCAATGGGGGCTCGCCCACCGCCTTTGAATTAAAGGGTGTTGGCTTGAGGTTGCTGCCATCAAACAAAGTCACATTGAAGTGCTCTGGAATGTCGCCTGCAACCGGAATTTTGTAAGTGCTGGGGCCGTGCGTCAGGAACTTGCCCTTCTTGTCCCAAATGCACTCCTCCATGGTGAGCCAGCCCATGCCTTGCACGTAGCCGCCTTCAATTTGGCCTTTGTCGATGGCGGGGTTGATGCTCTTGCCTGCGTCGTGAACGATGTCCACCGCCTTCAGCCACCATTCACCTGTGCGTGTGTCAATTTCAACTTCACTGACAGATGCGCCATAGCAGTAGTAGTAAAAGGCATGACCCGTGAGGGTTAAAAAGTCGTATTTAATTTCTGGCGTCATGTAGAAACCCGCTACAGACAAGCCCACACGGTCCATCCAAGCTTGTTTCGCCACAGCCGTCCATTCAACCGACTTGCCACCGCCGTGGGCCATGTTGTTGGCAAAGTTCACGTCGGTGTCTTTGCAACCCAACATGTTGGCAGCCACTGGCGCCAATCGGGCACGCATTTGCGCCGTTGCATTCATGATGGCAGCACCATTGATGTCGGCACCGCTTGATGCAGACGTGGCCGATGCATTGGGTACCTTTTGGGTGTCGGTGCCGGTCACGCGAACGTAGGACAAATCGATGCCCAAACCATCGGCACACACTTGCGCCATTTTGGTGTTCAGGCCCTGGCCCATTTCAGTCCCGCCATGGTTGACACTGACCGAACCGTCCATGTAAATGTTAAGCAAAGCGCCGCCCTGGTTCAACATGGTGGCGGTAAAGCTGATGCCAAACTTCAATGGCACCAAAGCCAAGCCGCGCTTGCGGCGCTTGTTCACTTTGTTAAACGCATTGACACTGTCCCGGCGTTCGCGGTACTTGGCCTCTGTGGCCACTTGGGTAATGACCTTGTCACCCACCCAGTCAGCAATCGTCTGACCATACTGTGTGACCATGGTGGCAGGGTTGCCAGACACAGCAGGGTCTTGGTAGATATTCAGCATGCGAACATCCAAGGGGTCTTTGCCAATGTCATTGGCAATTTGCTCGATAATGGTCTCAATACCAAACATGCCCTGGGGGCCGCCAAAACCGCGGAAAGCTGTGGCGCTTTGGGTATTGGTTTTGCAACGGTGACTGATGAGTTTCAGGTTAGGAATGTAGTAGCAGTTGTCGATGTGCAAACACGCACGGTCGTTTACGGGGCCAGAATAATCGGTGCTGTAGCCACAACGCGACAAGAGCGTGATGTCGGCACCCAAAATACGGCCTTCGTCGTCGTAGCCCACTTCGTAATCAATGCGGAAGTCGTGGCGCTTGCCCGTGATCATCATGTCGTCGTCGCGGTTCACGCGCAACTTAACAGGCTTTTGCAATTTGAACGCAGCCAGCGCAGCGCTCTGGCTGAAAATGCTGGCATTGCCTTCTTTGCCGCCAAAGCCGCCGCCCATGCGCCTGCAAATCACTTCAACATCGTTGGTGCTCAAGTTCAAAGCAGCGGCAGCCTCACGCTGATTGCCATCAGGGTGTTGCGTTGACGAATACAAAGTGAGTTGGCCATCTTCACGCGGGACCGCGTAAGTAATTTGGCCTTCCATGTAAAACTGTTCTTGCTGTCCGGTTTCGGTGCTGCCCTTCACTTTGCGAGGCGCCTTGGCAATGGCTTCTGATGCATTGCCACGCGTAATGCCCTTGGCCGGCATGACAAAACTTTGCGCTGCCATGGCTTCGTCAATGGTCAAAATGGGGGGCAATTCTTTGACCAACACTTTGGCTTTGTGCGCGGCTTCGCGGGCATACAACATTTCGCGTGCCACCACCACAGCCACCGCTTGGCCCAAAAATTCAACCTTGCCAACAGCTAAAAATGGGTCGTCGTGAACAATGGGGCCGCAATTGTTTTCGCCCGGTATGTCTTTGGCGGTGTAAACCGCCACCACACCATGCTCTTTCAAAATGGCTTCGCGGTCAATGCCATCGCCAATCAGTTCGCCATGCGCAACCGGCGACATAATGAGAGCCGCATACAAAGTGCCGGCCAACTCAGGCATGTCGTCGGTGAAAGTGGCGCTGCCTGTCACGTGCAAATGTGCAGACTCATGAATGACATCGGTGCCTTGCTGAATGCCCGAGACGGGCAACAAATTGTGCAAAGAAATGGGCGCGTTCATTTAAGCCACCTCCGTGGTTGTTTGAGTTTGTTCTTCAATGAAATCGATTACCAAATTGCGCGCCACCAAGGAACGGTAGGCCCACGTGGCACGCAAGCCATCGCGCGCCACAAAACTGGCGGCAATGGCAGCATCTAAATCAGATTCCTTCACATCGGCAGGCGCTTTGCCTTCCAACACAGCTTCAAGTTTGGGCGCTCTGCAAGGCGACGGAGCCAAGCCGTTGTAAGCCAACTTCACGCTGCTCAATTTGCCAGCTTTCAAGGTGTAAGTGATGGCAGCACAAGTGGCAGAAATGTCTTGTTCAAATCGCTTGCTTACTTTGTGGGCTCGAAAAACTTGGCCCGCTTGTGGCTTGGGCAACACCACAAATTCAATGAACTCTCCCGCTTGCAAAACAGTTTGTTTTTGGCCGATGTAAAACTTGTCCAAAGAAACCGTGCGTGTTTTGTCGCCGAGACGCAAGGTGAGCGTGGCACCCAAGGCCATGAGGCAAGGCATGGTGTCCCCAATGGGAGAACCATTTGCAATGTTGCCTGCCAGCGTGGCGGTAGAGCGAATGGGTGGCGAGCCAAAACGGCGCAGCACTTCTGCAAAATCGGGGTAAGCCTTAGACACCAAGCTTTCGACTTCAGTGAGTGAGACCACCGCGCCAATGTGCCAAGCCTGTGGCGTGTCTTTCACTTGCTTGAGTTCAGTCACGTTGCCCAAATACACAATGTGGTCTGGGCGTGAGTATTGTTTATTAACTTGCAAGCCCACTTCGGTGCTGCCAGCAAGCAATGTCGATGTAGGGTGCTTGACCAAATAGTCGGCCACTTCGGCAATGGTGGCGGGTGATACAAACTCATTGCCTTTGCGAGTGCGAACAACTGGCTGAACAATGATCTCGCCTTCCAAACTGAGTGTGGGCGTGGACGAGCGCTGAATTTCTTTCAGCAACGGCACATCAGCGGCATCGTCAAGCTTCAAGGCAGCTTTGTTGCCACAGGCTTTTGACGCGGCATTCAGAATGGGTGCATAACCTGTGCAACGGCACAGGTTGCCACTGAGTGCGTCACTCACATCTTGACGATTGGGAGAAGAATTGAGTTGCACCAAGTTGACCAAACTCATCACAATGCCAGGCGTACAAAAACCGCATTGAGAGCCATGGCAGTTGACCATGGCTTGTTGCACAGGATGCAAAGTACCGTCGGGCTTTTTCAAACTCTCAACTGTTTTAACCGACTTGCCATCCAAGGTAGGCAGCAACTGAATACAGCTGTTGACCGGCACATAGTCAACACCTTGGCCCGATGCATTCAATGAGCCCACCATGACCACACAAGCTCCGCAATCGCCTTCAGCGCAACCCTCCTTGGTGCCTGTGCGATGCAATTGTTCGCGCAGGTAATCTAAAACGGTAGTGGTGCGGCGTGCGCCTTGGGCTTCAACGACTTTGCCGTCAAGCACAAAACGAACTGAGTTGGTCACTTGGCTCATAAGGTGTGGGTTGGTTGGGGTTCTGGTTAAAAATTGATTTTATTGATTTACCGCATTGCAAGGGGTACTTCAACTAGAAATAATTGCGAATTTAAGAGCCGCGGTAAGTTGAATAGCTCCAAGGACTTGCTAATAGAGGCACATGGTAGTGCTGAGTGACATCGGCCACCCCAAAATCCAAGCTCACTTGGTTCAAAAAAGAAGGTTCAGGCAACTTTACACCCTTGGCCTTGAAATAACCCGCCACATCAAACACCAAGCGGTAGGTACCTTTTTGCAAACTGGCGTTGTCATAGAGCGGGCCATCGGGGTTGCGCCCATCTGAATTCAACTTGAAACTTTTCACCAAGGTGGCAAATTGCCCTTCCGTGGTGTACAGACTAACTTGCATGCCGGCTGCGGGACACCCATGCATGGTGTCCAAAACGTGTGTACTTAAACCCATGTTGCATCTTTCCTTGAATTGGTCGACTGAAAGTGTATACACTTTTGGCTTTTGAAGCTATCATCATGCCGCATGGAAACCTCATCAACCCACGCCATCGTGAGCGCTTTAACCAAAGCCATTGTGGAACATCGACTGATGCCTGGCTCTAAATTGGCTGAGCAAAAGCTCGCCACCCATTTCGGCGTCTCTAGAACGCTGGTCAGGCAAGCCTTGTTTCAACTGTCTCAAAACAGACTGATCCGCATGGAGCCTGCCCGGGGGGCGTTTGTGGCCGCACCTTCTGCTTCTGAAGCCAAGCAAGTCTTTGCGGTGCGGCGCATGCTCGAAGTTCAAATGACACGCGAATTTGTCCGGGACATTACCCCAGCCAAAATTCGCGCTTTAAAAGCTCACACCAAACAAGAAAAAGAAGCGGTTGCACAAGAAGATGTGCACGGCCGAACAGAATTGCTGGGAGATTTTCATGTGCGCATTGCCGAACTCATGGGTAACCACGTCTTAGCCCAAAGTTTAGGCGAACTCATTTCACGCTGCGCCCTGATCACACTCATGTACCAATCGCGCAATGCAGCACAGCACTCTGCCGATGAGCACGAAGCCATTGTGGACGCCATGGCCAAGAAAGACGCCGACTTGGCTGCAAGGCTCATGGAAGAACATTTGATTTTTGTTGAAAACAGTTTGAGCTTTGACAAAAAAATTCCCACTCACGATATTTCATTGGCCCTGTCATGAACGCATCAATCTACGACTCCACTGCCGCCTATCCCCGTGATCTCAAAGGGTACGGTCGAAATCCACCCCACGCGCAATGGCCCGGCCAAGCCCGCGTGGCGGTGCAATTTGTCTTGAACTACGAAGAGGGCGCCGAAAATTCTGTGCTTCACGGCGATGCAGGTTCTGAGCAATTCTTGTCAGAAATGTTCAACCCCGCGTCTTACCCAGATCGGCACATCAGCATGGAGGGCATTTATGAATATGGCTCGCGTGCAGGGGTATGGCGCTTGTTGCGTGAATTTGAACAACGCAAACTGCCACTCACTGTTTTTGGTATTGCCACCGCGCTGCAAAAGCACCCCGATGTGATGGCTGCGTTTCAGGAATTGGGCTATGACATTGCGTGTCATGGCTTGAAATGGATTCACTATCAAAACATCGATGAGGCCACTGAACGCGCACACATGGCCGAGGCCATGGCCATCATGCAAAAGCTCAGTGGCGAAAGACCCTTGGGTTGGTACACGGGCCGCGATAGCCCCCGCACACGCCGCTTGGTGGCAGACTTTGGCGGCTTTGAATACGACAGCGACTACTACGGCGACGATTTGCCTTTTTGGATGAAGGTTGAGAAAACTGATGGCCAAGTAGTGCCTCAACTGATCGTGCCCTACACCCTAGATTGCAACGACATGCGCTTTGCAATGCCTCAAGGTTATTCGCATGCCGATCCGTTTTTTCAATACATGAAAGACACTTTTGATGCGCTCTACAAAGAAGGTAATCCACAAGGCCTGAACCGTCCCAAAATGATGAGCATCGGCATGCACTGTAGATTGCTAGGACGGCCTGGGCGCATCACCGCTATTCAAAGATTCTTAGACCACATCCAAGCGCACGATCATGTCTGGGTCTGCCGCCGCTTAGACATTGCGCGCCATTGGAAAACCACCCACCCCTACACACCATGACACTCCGCCTAGAACAACTCAATACAGCTTCGCACCAAGAGGCCATGCAACTGCTAGATGGCTTGTACGAACACTCGCCATGGATTGCAGAAGGTGCACTCAAGCACCGCCCTTTTGCGTCTTGGGCGCACTTGAAACACTGCATGGCGCTGGTGCTCAAAGATGCCGGCACAGATGCTCAGATCCGATTGATTCGCTCACACCCCGAACTGGCAGGCAAAGCCATGGTGCGCAAAGAATTGACCGCAGAATCTACCAACGAGCAAAGCAAAGCGGGCCTCACTGAATGCACCCCTGCTGAGTTTGAAAAAATTCAAAGCCTCAACGCTGCCTACAATCAAAAGTTTGGATGGCCCTTTATTTTGGCCGTCAGAGGACCGCGCGGGCTGGGCCTCAACAAACACCAAATCATGGCCACGTTTGAAAGACGCCTAAACGGTCACCCAGATTTTGAGCTGCAAGAATGCCTGCGCAACATTCATCGAATTGCTGAAATTCGTTTGAATGACAAAACCAATTGCCACCCTCTTCAAGGCCAGCAAGTTTGGGATTGGCAAGAAGACTTGTCGCAACACAGCGACCCTGGTTTCAAAGAAGCGGGTCAACTCACTGTGACCTACCTCACAGACGCTCACATGGCTTGCTCACAAAGCATCCAAAGCACCATGAGATTGGCAGGCTTTGACGAGGTCTATGTCGATGCTGTTGGCAATGTGGTGGGTCGTTATCACCCCAGCGTGCCGGGCGCCAAATACCTCATGACTGGCAGCCATTTCGACACCGTTCGCAATGGCGGTAAGCACGATGGGCGATTGGGTATTTATGTGCCCATTGCCTGTGTGCAAAAATTGGCACAAGCAAAGCAACGCTTGCCCATTGGCCTTGAAGTTGTGGCATTTTCAGAAGAAGAAGGTCAGCGCTACAAAGCCACCTTCTTGGGCTCTGGCGCTTTGGTCGGGCAGTTCAACCCTGATTGGCTATTGCAGACTGATGCCAATGGAATCTCCATGCGCGAGGCCATGAAAAAAGCGGGTTTGAATGAAAACGAAATTCCCAACATTCAACGCAAGCCTGCCGACTACGTGGGCTTCGTTGAAGTGCACATTGAACAAGGCCCCGTGCTCAACGAACTGAACCTGCCCTTAGGGGTTGTGAGTTCCATCAATGGCAGTGTTCGTTATGTATGCGAAATGGTGGGCATGGCCAGTCACGCAGGCACCACGCCCATGGACCGCAGGCGGGATGCTGCTTGCGCAGTGGCCGAGCTGGCCCTTTACATGGAAAAACGCGCGGCTTCAGACGGCGATTCAGTGGCCACCATTGGCCAACTGCAAGTGCCCAATGGTTCGATCAATGTGGTGCCTGGCAAATGCACGTTCTCGATGGACATGCGCGCGCCCCTCGACCCTCAGCGCGACGCTTTAGAAAAAGACGTGCTGAATGCGCTCGATGAAATTTGCAACCGACGCGGCCTTGTTTGCCACCGTGAAGCAACGCTTAGAGCGCCAGCAGCACCTAGTGCGCCTGAGTGGCAAGCGCGCTGGGAAAAGGCCTTGAAAGACATGGGCGTGCCCCGCTTTGTGATGCCCAGTGGCGCGGGCCACGACGCCATGAAGCTGCATGAAGTCATGCCCCAGGCCATGCTCTTTGTGCGCGGTGAAAACAGCGGCATCAGCCACAACCCCTTGGAATCTTCAACCACCGATGACATGCAACTTTGCATTGATGCGTTTGAGCATGTCTTGCACCAACTCGCTTGAATTTAAAAAACAATGACACCCCAACAATCGTCTTACCAAGAACTTGATCAATGGATCGATGCTCACTTCGATGAACAAGTTCAGTTTCTACAAGCCCTGGTGCAAGTCCCAACCGACACGCCGCCTGGTAACAATGCACCTCATGCCGAAAAAACCACTGAACTTCTAAATAACATTGGCTACATCGCAGAACAATTTCCGGTGCCTGAAGCAGAGGTCAAAGCTTATGGACTGACGTCCCTCACCAACCTCATTGTGCGCAGACCTTTTGGGGCAGGCGGCAAAACCATTGCCTTGAATGCACATGGCGATGTGGTGCCACCCGGAGAAGGTTGGACGCATCCACCCTACGGCGCTGAAATTCAAAATGGCCAGATGTTTGGCCGCGCTACAGCAGTCAGTAAATGTGATTTTTCCACCTTCACATTTGCATTGCGCGCCGTCGAGGCATTACAAGCCAAAATCAATTTGCCCCTCAAAGGCAATGTTGAATTGCATTTCACCTATGACGAAGAATTTGGCGGCGAAAAAGGGCCAGGCTGGTTACTCGACAAAGGCTATACGCGCCCCGACCTCATGATTGCAGCAGGCTTTAGCTACCAAGTGGTCACAGCCCACAACGGTTGCCTGCAAATGGAAGTGACCGTTCACGGCAAGATGGCCCATGCCGCCATTCCCGATACGGGTGTTGATGCGCTTCAAGCAGCCGTTCAGATTTTGAGCAGCCTGTATGCGCAAAACAAACTCTACAAACAAATCAGCTCGCAAGTAGAAGGCATCAATCACCCCTATTTGAATGTGGGCCGCATTGAAGGTGGCACCAATACCAATGTGGTGCCTGGCACTGTCAGTTTTAAACTAGACCGCCGCATGATTCCGGAAGAAATTCCAGAGCAGGTAGAAGCCAATATTCGCCAGGTCATTGCAGATGCGGTCAACGCCTTTAACCAAGGCCGCTCGTCTGATGCCTTGGTCAGCGTTGAAATCAAACGCATTCTGATGGCTCACGCCATGAGGCCTCTGGCGGGCAATGCGCCTTTGGTGCAAGCCATTCAGAAACATGGCGGCGAAATTTTTGGCGAGCCCATTCCCGCCATGGGCACCCCTCTTTACACAGACGTTCGCTTGTATGTTGAAAAAGGCATTCCTGGCGTGATTTATGGTGCGGGCCCTCGCACGGTTTTAGAATCACATGCCAAACGAGCAGATGAACGGCTGAATTTAGAAGACTTGAGAAAAGCGACCCAAGTTATTTCTCGCACTCTTTTGGACCTTCTGAACTGATTACTGGCCATTTTGGGGCGCACAAGGGTTTTACCGAGGCCCAAAGAGGCCTAAATTGTATACAGTTTATGCAACAATGTGCCTTTTCATGCACCTCATAATGGCATTGATATTGCTTGGTCCTTTCACGTAACTAATCTCATTTTTTAATCGGAGCCTCTATGAAAAAACGTTTCCTTCTCAAGACCACGGCCGCATTATTAGCGACTTGCACTTTTGGCTTGGCACAAGCTCAAAACACACCCATCAAATTTCAACTCGACTGGCGCTTTGAAGGCCCTTCGGCCTTGTTCCTCACGCCTGTTGCAAAGGGTTATTTCAAAGATGCCAAGCTCGACGTCACGGTTGATGCAGGCAACGGTTCTGGCGCCGCAGTGACACGCGTTGCGTCTGGCAGTTACGACATTGGTTTTGCGGACTTGGCAGCCCTGATGGAATTCCACGCCAACAACCCCGAAGTACCCAACAAACCTGTGGCCATCATGATGGTCTACAACAACACGCCGGCATCGGTCATGGCGCTGAAAAAATCTGGCATCAAAACGCCAACCGATTTGGCAGGCAAGAAATTGGGCGCCCCCGTATTTGACGCAGGTCGCCGTGCTTTCCCCATCTTCCAAAAAGCCAACAACATTGGCAATGTGACTTGGACGGCCATGGACCCCCCACTGCGTGAAACCATGTTGGTTCGCGGCGACGTCGACGCCATCACTGGTTTCACCTTCACCTCTTTGCTGAACATCGAAGCCCGCGGCGTTAAAGCCGATGATGTGGTCGTGATGCAGTACCCAGAGTTTGGCGTCAAGCTCTATGGCAACGCCATCATTGCATCACCCAAAATCATCAAAGAAAATCCGGCTGCTGTCAAAGCTTTCTTAGCCGCCTTCACAAAAGGTGCCAAGGATGTCATTAACAATCCTGCTGCGGTCATTGCCGATGTCAAAGCGCGCGACGGCATCATCAACGTAGAGCTCGAAACACGCCGCTTGCAGTTGGCCATCGACACCGTCATCAACAGCCCCTCAGCACGTGAAGAAGGTTTTGGCCAAATCAGAGGCCCTCGCCTGTCCCTCATGGCATCACAAGTGTCTGATGCGTTCAACACCAAAACACGTGTGAAGGCCGATGACATTTGGAATGGTTCTTTCTTGCCAAGCGCCAAAGAACTCGACATCTTGCCAAAAGCTAAAAAGTAATTGATCGAGGCCTTGTTTTGACCACTGCAAATTTCGTTGATTTTCAAAATGTTTGGTTGGCTTACAACGACGAGTTGTTAGCGCAAAACCACTATGCAGTTGAAGACATCAACTTGCAAGTCAAGCAGGGCGAGTTCATTGCCATTGTCGGTCCATCGGGCTGCGGCAAGTCCACCTTCATGAAGCTGACCACTGGGCTCAAGCGCCCTAGCAAAGGCCAAATTTTTGTCGATGGCCAACCCGTTACTGGCCCCTTGAAAATCAGTGGCATGGCATTCCAAGCGCCCTCCCTGTTGCCATGGCGCACCACGCTAGACAACGTCTTGCTGCCGCTTGAAATTGTCGAACCCTTTCGCTCCCAATTCAAACAACGCAAAGCAGAATTTGCTGAGCGCGCCAGCAAGCTCTTAAGAACTGTGGGCTTGGGTGGCT
>SXXD01000045.1 GCA_005789685.1 Burkholderiales bacterium | reverse complement strand
GTCAGCTGAAGCGGGAACCCCGGCTTGTTGCGCGGCTTGTGCAAAGGCGTCTAAAACGCCCCAGCTTAAGCGCTGTTTTTCGATGCGCCACTCGCCGCCAGCTTTGCGCGCCTTGAGGATTCTGAAGTATTCGGCCGAAGCAGCATCTTGGTGGGCTTGCGGATTTAACAAGGCAGCAGGTACCCCGTGCGCGCCATGCGTTTCAGTGGCGCCTTGGTGGTGGTCTTCGTGGAATTTAAAGTAGGGCAGGCATTGATCCCAGTGCCATTGTGGGTCGTTGGTGATGGCCGCCCATTGGTTGTAATCGCGCGACTGGCCGCGCATGTAAATCATGCCGTTGATGCTGCTGCAACCCCCCAGCACTTTGCCGCGGGGGTATCGCAGCGTTCTGCCGTTCAAACCTGCGGCCGCTTCTGTTTCGTACAGCCAGTCAGTGCGTGGATTACCAATGCAATACAAATAACCAACAGGGATGTGTATCCAGTGGTAATCGTCTCGCTTGCCAGCCTCAATCAGCAAAACACGTTTGCTGGCATCGGCCGATAAGCGATTGGCCAAGAGACATCCTGCAGTGCCAGCGCCGACGATGATGTAATCAAAAGTGCTGTCGTTCATGGCGCTCCGAATAGGTAAGAATCTGACTTACTTGGACGTGGGCATGGCGAACTCTGCGCCTTTGCCAATGCTCTCAGGCCAGCGCTGCATGATGGACTTTTGCTTGGTGTAAAAGCGCACGCCTTCTTCGCCATAGGCGTGCATGTCGCCAAACAAACTGCGTTTCCATCCACCAAAACCATGCCATGCCATCGGCACTGGAATGGGCACATTGATGCCCACCATGCCCACTTGAATTCGGCGTGAGAATTCGCGTGCCACATTGCCATCGCGCGTGAAGCAACTCACGCCATTGCCAAACTCATGGTCGTTGATGATTTGAATGGCTGCGCCCAAATCTTTCACGCGAACGCATGACAAGACCGGGCCAAAAATTTCTTCTTTGTAAATTTTCATGTCGGTGCTGACATGGTCAAACAAGGTGCCGCCTAACCAGAAACCGTGGTCGCAGCCTTCGCCTGCTTTGGCTCCATCAAACTGACGGCCATCGACCAACAACTGGGCGCCTTCAGCCACACCCGCATCGATATAACCCGTGATGCGTTGTTTGGCAGCCGCCGTCACAATGGGGCCCATTTCTGCCGCCAAATTGGTGCCATTCAACACTTTCAGTGCGCGTGTTTTCTCAAGTAACAAGGGCATGAGGCGCTCGGCCACATCGCCCACCAAAACGGCCACGCTGATGGCCATGCAGCGCTCGCCGGCCGATCCGTATGCGGCACCTATGAGGGCATCGACGGCTTGGTCAATGTCTGCATCAGGCATGACGACCATGTGGTTTTTGGCGCCACCCAAGGCTTGAACACGTTTGCCATGGCGAGCGCCGTTCTCATACAGACTGTTGGCAATGGGAGTCGAGCCTACAAAGCTCACGGCTTTGACATCAGGATGGACTACCAAGGCATCGACGGCTTCTTTGTCGCCTTGCACAACGTTGAAAACACCACTGGGCAGGCCGGCTTGGTGTAGCAGGTCGGCCATGAACAAGCTGGGGCTGGGGTCCAATGGGCTTGGCTTTAAGACAAAGGTGTTGCCACAGGCGATGGCCACGGGAAACATCCACATGGGCACCATGACTGGAAAGTTAAAGGGCGTGACGCCCGCCACAACACCCAAAGGCTGGCGCAATGTCCAGTTGTCGATGCCAGTTGAAACTTGATCGGTGAAGTCGCCTTTGAGCAATTGCGGAATGCCGCAAGCAAATTCCACAATGTCGATACCGCGAGTGACTTCGCCTTGCGCATCTGTGAAGACTTTGCCGTGCTCAGCCGTGATCATGTGAGCCAAGGTGTCTTTGTGCTGGTTGAGCAACTCGAGAAACTTGAACATCACGCGTGCTCGCCTCAAAGGCGGTGTGTCGGCCCAAGCTGGAAACGCAGCTTGAGCGGCGGCGACGGCTTGATCGACATCTTGTGTGTTGGCCAAACTCACACGGCCTGTAACGGCACCCGTGGCTGGGTTGAAAACGTCTTGCGCACGGGAAGAGGAACCCGAGACTTTGTGACCTGAAATGAAATGAGCAATGGCGGTGGCAGTCATGAAGAATCCTAATGGCCTGAAAGGTGTGTGAATGTTAATCGGTGTTGGCCGGGGTTGCTGCGGGGTGGCGCCGCCTGAACATGCCCCAACCCTCCATTTGAAGC
The DNA here is from genome assembly GCA_005789685.1 of Burkholderiales bacterium. Lineage (GTDB taxonomy): Bacteria > Pseudomonadota > Gammaproteobacteria > Burkholderiales > Burkholderiaceae_C > Limnohabitans_A. The sequence goes on along the minus strand of SXXD01000045.1, from coordinate 2,758 downwards.
ACGCAGTCGCCGTGTTGGTTGTGCATGACCCACAGAGTTCGCACCAAGCCCACATCGGGTTTGGAGCGCATGGGCCTTGATTCCAATATTTTGTGCGTTAAGTGCAGGGTGTCGTTGGGCTTGACTGGCTTTTTCCATTGCAAATTTTCCAAGCCAGGTGATCCCAAGCTGGCAGCGTCTTGCAAAAAGTTGGTCACCATCAGACGCATTGCCATTGAGCAGGTGTGCCATCCACTGGCGCAAAGCCCGCCAAAGACGGAGGCCTTGGCGGCTTCATCGTCTAGGTGAAAGGGTTGCGGGTCGAATTGGCTGGCAAATGCAATGATCTCTTCGCGAGTCGGTGTGATGGTGCCTAAATCGCGCTCACTGCCGGGTTGCAAGTCTTCCCAGTAATAGCGAATGGTGCGTTTGCCCTCTGTTGACATTAACGACCTCCCGAGACATCCACCAAACTCATGGTGGTGTAGCTGGCCTCATCCGACAACAACCACACAATGGCTTGCGCAACCTCCATGGCGCTACCGCCGCGCTTGGCCGGAACCAAATGCTCTAAGTCTTTGACGCGATTGGGCAGCCCACCAGAGGCATGAATCTCGGTGTCAATGAGGCCGGGTCGAATGGCGTTCACTCGAATGCCTTCGCCAGCAACTTCCTTGGCCAAACCCAGTGTGAAACTGTCAATCGCACCCTTGGCGGCTGCGTAATCCAAGTATTGACCAGGCGAGCCTAAGCGTGCGGCCGCGCTCGAGAGATTCACAATGCTGCCGCCAACACCGCCGTGTCGGGTGCTCATTTGCAAGATGGCTTCTCGTGCGCACAACATGGATCCTAAAACATTGATGTCAAACATTCGGCGCCAGCGCGCCATGCTCATTTCATCCAAGCGCGCAGAAACGTCTACAACGCCCGCATTGTTGACCAAGCCTTGGAGGGGTCCCAACTCGGCTCGCACTTTTTGGAACATCGCCAACACTTGTTCTTCGTCGGCCACATCGGCCTGCACGGAAATGGCCCGCCCACCTGCTGCCTTAATTTGCTCAACGACACCGTCTGCAGCTTGGGCATTGGCGCTGTAGTTCACAGCCACATCCCAGCCCTTTTGCGCCGCCAAAATACAGGTGGCCGCGCCGATGCCACGACTTCCCCCAGTGACCAATAAAACTTTGCGCATGGCATGTCTCCTGCAGAATTGTGGTCAAACTGTTAAAACAGTTGACTGTTGTTTAATTTAACTTGTCAGATTACCTTATGTAGGAGTTTATTGTGAGTCACTCAGTCGACTATTTTTTTGCGCCCCAAAGCCCATGGGCTTACCTAGGGCATCAACGTTTTCACAACATTCTCAAAAAATCAGGTGCCGCTGTTCGAGTCATGCCCTTTGATTTGGGGGGCAAGGTATTTCCTATTTCTGGAGGCTTACCCTTGGGGCAGAGAGCGCCACAGCGACAAGCGTATCGTTTGACGGAACTAGCGCGCTTTAGCAAATGGTTGGGCGCGCCCTTGCATCTCAAGCCCACTTTTTTTCCTGTCAGCGGTGACGATGCTGCCAAACTGATCATAGCGGTCGACATGGCGATGGGTGCCGATGCGGCCATGAACATCAGTGGCGCGATCCTGTCTGCGGTTTGGTCTCAGCAGCGCAACATCGCCGATGAAAAAACCTTGGCTGAGTTGCTCCATGAGCAGCACTTGCCAGCGGCCTGCTTAGAGCAGACATACAGCCAAGCGGTCCACGAGCGCTACGAGTCCTATACGCAAATGGCCATTGATGCGGGTGTTTTCGGTGCCCCAAGCTATGTCTTGGACGATGAAATTTTTTGGGGCCAAGATCGGCTTGATTTTGTTGAGCGTGCGCTCGCAGTTTAATTGTGAAGGAAAATTTCATGGGTTCGCTCATTCACCTCTCCGCTGCCGACGGCTCGCAAGTTCCAGCCTATGTGGCGCAACCCGCTGCCCCCGCTAAAGCCGCGGTGGTGGTCATTCAAGAAATTTTTGGCGTCAACGCGCACATTCGCGAAGTAGCCGACGCATATGCCAGTGCAGGTTATTTGGCCATTGCACCCGCCATGTTTCACCGCGTTCAAGTCAATGTGGAGTTGGGCTATGCAGAGGCCGACATGGGTCTTGGCATGGGCCTTAAAACTGCCGTTGAGGCCTTGCCCGCGCCGGGCGCTTTGCAAGACATTCAAGCGGCCATAGACCATGCACACATCACGTGCGGCGGCAAGGTGGGCATTGTGGGTTATTGCTGGGGCGGCCTTCTGACTTGGCGTTCCGCTTGTTTGCTAAATGGGTTGTCTGCGGCTGCGCCTTACTACGGCGGCGGTATGACCACCGAGGCTGAATCTGCGCGTCAAGCCAAGGTGCCAGTCATGGCGCACTTTGCTGAAGAAGACAAATGGATTTCTATGGACTCAGTGAGTGCTTTCAAAGTCGCGCACCCCACTGCTCAGGTGTTTACTTATGCGGCCCATCACGGTTTCAATTGCAATCACCGCGGCGCCTGGGAAGCTCAATCGGCGGCCTTGGCCAAAGAAAGAACTTTGGCGTTCTTCAAAACGCATTTGTGAGCTTGTGTGCAGGTTGGAGCGATTAAGCTTTTGCTAAAAGGCGAGCAGCATCGCGGGCAAAGTAAGTCAAGACACCATCTGCCCCCGCACGTTTAAACGCCAACAAGCTCTCCATCATGACGCCATCGTGGTCAAGCCAGCCATTTTGGGCGGCTGCTTTGAGCATGGCGTATTCGCCAGAGACTTGG
>SXXD01000044.1 GCA_005789685.1 Burkholderiales bacterium | reverse complement strand
TCGCTAAAATGCCTCCATGACCGCAACCCTTGAGCCCCTCAAAAAGTCTTTCAAAGCCCAAATGCTAGAGGCCAGAGAGCAAGCGATTACAGCTTCGGTCAATCGGCTTTTGTCTGAAAAAGGCTTTGACGCCATGACGGTCGATGAGGTTGCTGCAGAAGTCGGTATTGCCAAGGCAAGCCTTTACAAGCACTTCAACAGCAAGGAAGAATTGGCTTGCGCCGCCATGGTGCAAGCCATTCAAAAAGCACAAGGGTATTTAGAAGATCTCAATGCGCAATCTGCAGACAACACAGAGGCAGAATTTGAAGGTGCGCGGACCAGCGTCGCTTTGTACAAACTCAAAGCCTCCACACGCTGGACCTTGCAATTGAAACTGGCCGGGCAAATGCCAACCTTGCCTAGCCACAACTCTAGCTTGCGCGCCAGCCTCATGGCCAGCCGTCCCTACATGGATGGGCTGATGAAAGTGAGTGACCTGCTCGGCGCGTGGATTGTTCAAGCGCAGAAGGAAGGCTTTATCAATGCGGCCTTGCCGCCCATTACGGTGCTTTACACCTTGTATGCCCGCGCTTGCGATCCGGTGGTGGAGTTTCTGAAAATGAGCGAACTTCACAGCAATGAAGAAATCATTGAGATGGTGATGACCACCTGTTTTGATGGTTTGATGGTCAGAAAAACGAAAGCAAGCTAGACCGCCACACGCACTAATTTTTGCGGGTCAAACTTGATTTGCTCGTTCTTGCGAGCATAGCCAAATGGGTTGGCAAGCACACGACAACCGTGGTGAACATAATCATGCGCGCAATGCAAATGGCCATGCAACCACACGTGGGCCTTGGGCATTAGGTGGTCCAGCGCGTTGCAAAAACCTGCCGTGCCAGGTGTCAGGCCATAGCGTGGATCGGCACTTTTTAAGCTGGGCGCAAAGTGCGTGATCACCACTGTGGGGCCTTCAAAACTTTCTGACAGTGCGTTGCTTAGCCAGGCCTGATCGTCTTGCGCTTTGGCCCTCACGGCCGCTGACAAAAAGGGGTGACCATTCAAAGTGGTGCCCGTTTTGCGCAGGTAAAAATCACCCGCGCGCTCTGCTTTTTGGCGTGCTTGGAGTTGTTGTGTGAGGGGCCCACTCAGAGGCACCAAGGCTTCAAAATCGCTCCACAAGGTGCAGCCTATCAAGCGCACACCCTGCATCACAACAACCCGTTGATGCAAGAAAGTGATCTCCAGTCGCTCGCATGTCTCGCGCAGCCGTGCATCGGCTTCTTCAAAAGGCAAGCCGTCGTATTCATGATTGCCAGGCACAAAGAAAACGGGTACGGGCCATGCAGCCAAATCTTTGCGTGGTGAAAATCTAGCCAAACCGAAATCAGTGTCTTGTTGATCAAACAGCATCGAGCCGCTTTGGTAGGAGCCAATGTCTCCCGCCAGCACAAGCGCATCCGCCAATGGCGAGATCTTTGGCACAAAATGCGGATGCGTTTCAAGATGTAAATCAGAAAGCAATTGAATGTTCATGACGGCCTTGCACTTTTAAAAACGTCGCGCGCAATGTCGATCAGCTGCGCCCTTAACCATCTGTGTTCGCTTTGCGCATGCTTGCGTTTGTGCCACACAGCATCCACATGCAAGGTGGGAACTTTGAAAGGCAACTCGCACATGAACAGTTCTTTGGCAATGCCCGTCGTGGGCACAAAATGCTTAGGCAAAACAGTCAGCAGATCAGAGTTCACAACCACGCGGCCCGCCGTGAAAAACTGGTTCACGGTCATGACCACGCGCCGCTGTTTGCCAATCGATGCCAAAGCCTCATCGATAAAGCCATAGGGGCGACCTGAAAAACTCACTAGCAAGTGCCGTGCATTGCAAAATTCTTCCAAGCTGATGTTCTTTTGCGCTAAGGGATGCTTGCGGCGCATCACACACACATACTCACCGTCATACAAGCGCTGGTGCTCGTACGCAAGCGCCTCACCTGACTGTGCTTTCGCCGTGAGGTCTGCCAAGACGGCTGGAAAATAACCCAATGCCAAATCGACAACGCCTTCGTTCAGCATGTTTCTGGGGTCGCGGGTGGTCAGCGGCAAAACGCGAATTGAGACATTGGGCGCTTGCTTCTCAAGCGCCTGACCCAAATTTCCCATCAACTCGGCAGCGGTGGCGTCGGCCATGGCCATGACAAAAGAATTGCGAGCTTCGGCCGGAATGAAGTGTTGAGGCGCCAAGGCGGTTTGCAATTGGTCCAGGGCTGCTCTGACGTTAGGCCAAAGCATCAGTGCAAAGGGTGTGGGTGTGATGCCATGGCCATCGCGGCGAACCAGGTCGTCCCCTAAGGTTTCTCGAAGGCGTCGCAGCGCATTGCTCACAGCGGGTTGCGTGATGGACAAATTGCGTGCAGCTTTGGTCAGGCTTTTTTCAGCCATGACCTCATCAAAGACCCGAAGTAAATTCAGGTCCAAGGTTCGGAAATTGGTTTGGACAGCCTCAATCATTTCTATTATGAATGTTAATCATCATGAATATAAAGTTGAACAATACTAGAGTAAACCCTATGATTCATACATGGTCAAGCAAAAAGTAGGTTTTACCCAACGCTTAGGCCCCATGAATTAGCTTAATGAAAAAGGAAATCAAAATGAACCGCAATTCTGTCCACTTAGATTACCCCTTGACACACCCTGGCGTCGAGCGTGCCGAGCAAGTCGTTGCCAACTTCAAGCGCTTGAGCGACAGTTTCAGCCCAACACGCACCTTGGCCGCCATTCTTTTGTCTGCCATCGTTGCGGCCTTTGTGGTTGTGGCCGATCAGATGATGGACACATGGGCTGACGGGCATTTGCTGGCAGCATGGGTTGCGCTTTGGGCGGTGGCATTTGCAGCCGTTGGCTTGTTTGCTGGCGTCTCCAAAACAATGGCCATTCAAATGAAGCAGGGTTTGGACGCTTGGTCAGCCCGCATGGCGCAAAGCCGATCAGATGAGCGTTTGTGGGCCATTGCCCAAACCGATGCCCGCTTGATGTCAGAGTTGCAAACCGCAATGAACCGCAGTGACGAGCAAGAACTTTTCGGTGAAAACAGCACCCAGCGCAGAGTTGCCCGCATGTTGCAAAACCGTCAATACTACATTTGATCTGAGCTGCCAGCCGCTGCCTTTTGCGAAGCCAGATAAATGCCTGGCAAAATGAAAGCAGCGCCTACAGCGTGATGCCATCCCAAGGTTTCACCCAAGAAGAGCCACGCTACCAAGCCGCCGTACAAAGGGCCTAAGTAAAGGCTGGTAGCGACGCGGCTGGCGCCTAAAGTTTTCTGGCAAAAACCATATGCCCAATAAGCGCCTACGCCTGGAAAAACTGCTGCTGCTACGACAAGTAGGCTGGCACTGTCGCTCCATCCGGCATGCTCTGTTGCGGCCCATTCGGTGATTGCCAAGGGAAGCAAAACAAGGCTACCGGCAAAACAAGTGGCAGCCAACCGGGCTGTTGAGCTCAAGGGGCTTGCCCACTTTTTAAGCAGCAAAGCATAGGCGGCCCATGCCACCATGGCAATGACCACGAGGCCATCACCGAAAACCCAAACGACTTGCGACAGTGCTGCCCACTGGCCTTTGACAACCACGTGCAAAACGCCCAGCAAAGCAATGACAACCCCCAGAGACTGCCGCCAAGAAAACGACTCTTTCAGGCCGATAACAGCACCGAGCGTAATCAAAACGGGCGAGGCTGCGTAGATCAGTGCGATGTTGATGGCCGTGGTTGTTTCTGCGGCCCAGTAAACCCAGGCACCGCAAATGAGCATGCCTAAACTACCCAAAACCAAATATTGCTTCCAAGAGTTCAATGTGCTCTGACGTTCTTGCCAAAGCTCACTGCGCGCAATGAAGGCCAAAATAAGGCCCGCTAAAAACCACCGACCCAATGCCAACACATGGGGGCTGATGATGCCGGGGGCGGTTTTGGCAACGATGTAGTTCACCGACCACAAGGCCGGTGTGACCCAAATTAAAACTTGCGCTAATTTTTGGCGCGAGGCAGCGGTAGTCAGACAGCTGCTAAGCGTTGGGCCAATGCCGCTTTGGTGTCAAGCAAGGCTTTGGGCATGTTGTAGGCCAATTGCTCAAAGTGTGTGTTGTGCAATTGCAGTTCTTGTTGCCAAGCAGCCTTGTCGATGCTGGTGACCGTTTTGAATTGATCGGCTGTGAAGCTCAAACCTGTCCAATTCAACTCGCCGTAAGTGGGCGTAATGCCGAAAATGGTTTCTTGACCTTGTGCCTGACCTTCCAAGCGATCGATCATCCACTTCAAGACGCGCATGTTGTCGCCATAACCGGGCCAGACAAACTTGCCGGCCTCGTCTTTGCGGAACCAGTTGACGCAGTAGATGCTGGGTAGCTTGTGGCCACCAGCTTGCACCTTGGCGCCCACATCGAGCCAGTGTTGGAAATAGTCGCTCATGTTGTAACCACAAAAAGGCAGCATGGCGAAAGGATCGCGGCGAACCACGCCTTGCGCGCCAAAGGCGGCCGCTGTGGTTTCAGAGCCCATGGTGGCAGCCATGTAAACGCCTTCTGTCCAATTGCGTGCTTCGGTGACCAAGGGTACGGTGGTCGAGCGGCGGCCGCCAAAGATGAACGCATCGATGGACACGCCAGCGGCATCGTCCCAAGCGGGGTCGAGGGCGGGGTTGTTGATGGCTGAAACGGTGAAGCGCGCATTGGCGTGAGCCGCTTTGGCGCCCGTCTCTTTGGCAATTTGAGGTGTCCAGTCTTTGCCTTGCCAGTCAATCAAATGATCGGGCAACTTGCCAGTGTCTTTGTCCATGCCTTCCCACCAGACATCGCCGTCATCGGTCAAAGCCACGTTGGTGAAAATCACGTTTCTGTCCAAGCTGGCCATGCAATTGGGGTTGGTGTGGTGGTTGGTGCCTGGCGCCACGCCAAAGTAACCAGCCTCTGGGTTGATGGCCATCATCTTGCCATTGGCCTGGGGTTTGATCCAGGCGATGTCATCGCCAATGGTAGTGACTTTCCATCCATTGAAGCCTTCGGGTGGCACCAGCATGGAGAAGTTCGTTTTGCCGCAAGCGCTGGGAAAAGCAGCCGCCACGTGGTATTTTTTTCCTTGCGGATTGGTCACGCCCAAGATGAGCATGTGTTCGGCCAACCAGCCTTGTTCGCGGCCCATGCTCGAGGCGATGCGCAAGGCCAAGCACTTTTTGCCCAGCAAGGCATTGCCGCCATAGCCAGAACCGTAAGACCAAATTTCGCGGGTTTCTGGGTAGTGAACGATGTACTTGACGGTAGGGTTGCAAGGCCAAGAGGTGGTGTCTTTGGCGCCGTTGACCAAAGGTGCGCCAACGGTATGCAAGCAAGGCACAAATTCGCCATGGGTGCCAATCACGTCAAAAACAGCTTTGCCCATGCGGGTCATAAGCTTTTGGTTAACGGCCACGTAGGCGCTGTCTGTGAGTTCAATTCCGATGTGGGCAATGTGCGAACCCAAGGGGCCCATGGAGAAAGGCACCACGTACATGGTTCGTCCCTGCATGCAACCGTCGAACAATGGGTTCAAGGTTTGACGCATTTCGGCCGGCGCCATCCAATTGTTGGTGGGGCCGGCGTTTTCTTTCTTCTCAGAGCAAATGTAAGTGCGGTCTTCCACGCGGGCCACATCGGATGGGTCAGAGCAAGCTAAGAAACTGCCGGGGCGCTTGGCGGGGTTGAGCTTTTTGAAGGTGCCGTTGTCTACCAGAAGTTGGCAAAGGCGGTCGTATTCTTCTTCTGAGCCATCGCACCAGTACACATTGGCAGGCTTGCACAGGGCCGCCATTTCTGCCACCCAAGCAATCAGCTTGGGGTTTTTGACACAGGCGGGGGTGTTCAGGTTCAAGCCCTGCATCACGGGTGAGTTCATGGGGAAAGTTCCAAAGTTTAAAATCGTTTTTTGAAAAGGCCTGCCTGTGCACCATGTGCTCAGAAATTGACTTTTTCAAAAAACGGCAAGCGGGCTTGTAACCGGCCCGTAACCTGACTTGAATTTTAAAGACGATGGCAATAAAAGGGCTGTGAAAAAAATTAATTCCTTTCAAAATGTATGCAAAACTTGCATAACCCGGAAATGGACGAAAAACGCTTCATTTTTTTGGAAAAAAACCCGCCTGCAATGGGGCGGGTTGTGGCGGGGCCGGCTTAAGAAAAAGCCAGTGCCGCGTTGGCTTTAGGCCATGAAAACGGCTATGAATGCCAGCAAGAAGATGAGAACTGCGCCAACAACGGGAATGACGACGGGAATGTGTTTAACAACAGCTTCAACAGGATCTTGAGATTCGTGAGAATCGTTGTGTGCGGACATGAAAAAACCTCAGTTTGTTTAACCCACTATTTTAGCTGAACTCGGCACACCTGCAAGACTTCTTGGCCGTAGGCCTCGAGCTTTTTGGCGCCAATGCCACTGATACCGTTCAAGTCATTGAGCGTCTGGGGTGCTGCACTGGCAATCAAAGCCAAGGTGGCGTCGTGAAAAATGACATAGGCCGGCAGGTTGTGTTCTTTGGCAACCTCTGCACGCCAAGCCTTTAAGTTGATGTACCTCACCAAGGCCTCTTGGCTTAAATTGGCAGCGGCTGGCCCAGGTGCTTGAGACTTGCGGCTTCGTTTTTCAGCTTTCTGGCTCACAGACTCTCGCAAAAGCACGCTGATCTCGCCACGCAAAACCGCCCGTGAGCCCTCTGTCAATTGCAGCGTGTTAAAGACTTGGCCCTGCACATTCAAGGCGCCCATGGCGATAAGTTGTCTTAAAACACCGCGCAATTGAACTTCGCTGAAGTTGGCGCCGATGCCAAAAGTGCTGAGCTTTGCGTGGCCAAATTGAGATACTTTTTCGGTAGATTTGCCGCGCACGATGTCCATGATGTGGCCAGAGCCGAACGAAAAGCCACTGTGTTGTTCAGCGCGAAACACCGTGGACAGTAATTTTCGAGCGGCATCGGTGCCATCCCAAACAGCGGGTGGATTTAAGCAGTTGTCGCAGTTACCGCATGGCTCGCTGGCTTCGTCAAAATAAGACAAAAGCCGAACACGTCGGCAGTCTGTGGCTTCGGCCAGTGCCAACAGAGCATCGAGTTTGCCGCGCATGACCTGTTTGAAGCTTTCTTCAGCAGGGCTTTCGTCAATCATGCGCCTTTGGTTGACGACATCTTGCAAGCCGTAGGCCATCCACGCATTGGCACGCAAACCGTCGCGCCCAGCGCGTCCGGTTTCTTGGTAATAACCTTCGATGTTTTTTGGCATGTCCAGATGCGCAACAAATCGAACATCGGGTTTGTCAATGCCCATGCCAAAAGCAATGGTGGCCACCATGACAACACCTTCATCTCGCAAAAAACGATCTTGGTGTTTTTGACGAACGGCCGCGTCTAAACCCGCATGGTAGGGAAGTGCATCGATGCCCGTTTGGGCCAACATTTCGGCCACTTCTTCAACACGTTTGCGAGACTGACAATAGACCACCCCCGCTTCACCTTCGTGCTCACGTTCAATGAATCGCAGCAATTGCGCAGAGGCATCTTTTTTTTCAACAATGGTGTAGCGAATGTTCGGCCGATCAAAGCTGCTGATGAAAAGCTGGGCGTCTTCAAGCTGAAGACGCTCAATGATGTCGGCGCGGGTTAGGGCATCTGCGGTGGCCGTGAGCGCCACCCTTGGCACCCCAGGAAAGCGCTCGTGCAAGACGGTTAGGCTTCGATATTCAGGCCGAAAATCGTGACCCCATTGGCTGACGCAATGGGCTTCATCGATGGCGAATAAACTTAACAAACCTTGCGCATAAAGCGCATCCAATTGCGTTAAAAATCGGGGTGTATTGATGCGCTCTGGCGCGGCATAGAGCAGCGTGACCTCACCCCGGCGCAAGCGCTGTTCGATGGTTTGAGTTTCTTCTGGTGAGAGCGTGGAATTTAAAAAAGCAGCACTGACGCCAGCCTCGTGCAAGGCACCGACTTGGTCATGCATGAGTGCAATGAGGGGCGAGACCACAATGGTGATACCTTGCCCTGCGCTTTGTCTGGTAATGGCCGGTATTTGATAACACAGGCTTTTGCCGCCGCCTGTGGGCATGAGCACCAAGGCGTCGTGGCCGCTGGTGACATGCTCGATGATGTTGCGCTGAGGCCCCCTAAACGACTCATAGCCAAAGACCTCACTGAGGATGCTCAGAATATTGGGTGAGGTAAGGACTTCGGTAGACACGGCATGTATTGTCTCCGAAGCACCGGGGTGCTTTTGAAACCTGCTCGGCCAATTTCAAGGTATTTGATTGCAAATGGCTTCAAGCGGCGCTGATGTTTTTTACAATAAGGGTATGAAACCTTTGAACTACACCCGCGCCCAAGCCCTGCCAGCCATTCTGGAAAAACGCATTGCCATTCTTGATGGCGCCATGGGCACCATGATTCAGCGCTTCAAATTGAGCGAAGCCGATTACCGTGGTGAGCGCTTCAAAGACTTTCCAAAAGACGTCAAGGGCAACAACGAACTGCTCAGTCTCACACGCCCTGATGTGATTCGCGATATTCACGAAGGCTATTTGGCGGCTGGCGCCGACATGATCGAAACCAACACCTTTGGCGCCACCACCATTGCGCAAGAAGATTACAAAATGGCCAACTTAGCCGTTGAAATGAACCGCGCTTCTGCGGCCTTGGCGCGCGCTGCCTGCGACAAATTCTCCACATCCGACAAACCCCGCTACGCCCTGGGCGCCTTGGGCCCTACGCCTAAAACCGCCAGCATCAGCCCCGATGTCAACGACCCCGGTGCACGCAACGTCGATTTTGAGTCTTTGCGCAAAGCCTATTACGCACAAACGCAGGCCTTGGTGGAAGGTGGCGTGGATGTGTTGTTGGTTGAAATCATCTTTGATACGCTCAACGCCAAAGCGGCGCTTTTTGCCATTGAAGAATATTTTGAAAACAGTGGTGAGCGCTTGCCACTCATCATCAGTGGCACCGTGACCGATGCCTCGGGGCGCATTTTGAGTGGCCAAACCGTCACGGCGTTTTGGCACAGCGTGCGTCATGCACGTCCTCTGGCCATTGGCTTGAACTGCGCTTTGGGCGCCACGCTGATGCGCCCCTACATTCAAGAGCTGGCCAAAGTGGCGGGCGACACCTTTATCAGCTGCTACCCCAACGCCGGCTTGCCCAACCCCATGAGCGATACCGGCTTTGATGAGACACCCGAAGTGACCAGCCGTTTGTTGCATGAGTTTGCAGCAGAGGGCTTGGTGAACATTGTGGGAGGCTGTTGCGGCACCACGCCAGATCACATTGGCGCCATTCAAAAGGCTGTCGGGCCCCTTGCGCCAAGGGGATTGCATGTTGGGGCGTTTTACAAAGAAGCCGCCTGAGTTGGTGCTCGCGCCCAACTTTCCGCACCAAACTGAGCCGCGCGCAATGGGTCGGTGCGCCGCATTGGTGCGCTTCATGTCTGATATTTAACCGCAGCGATCTTTCGCAAGGCTTAAACCGAATCGTTACAAAAAAAGTACAGGCAGCTGAAAGTTGGCGCGTAGTTTGCATAGAGCCTCTTGTCTTCATTGAAAAGAGGTTGCCACCATGTCCGAGTTCTTTGACCCCTACAACGCCGATCGTCCCTTGATGCTGAAATGCAGTTGCGGGCGTGATCACTCTCCTGCCGATCACCATGCCGAAGTCGCGGCAGATGCTGCGGCAGCCACATTGCGTGCACGCTCCGAGACAGCCGAGTTTGAGGCGTATAGCCAAGAATTTATCGAGGCTACTCTGGTGAAGGCCTTGTTTCCACAAGATGCAGAGCGGCGCAACTTCTTGCGCGCAGTGGGCAAGAGAACAGCCATGGCCGCCATTGCCAGTGTGTTGCCTTTTGCCAGTCTGCAAGCCATGGCTCAAGACAAAGGGCCGCTTGAAAAAACGAATTTGAAAATTGGTTTCATTCCAATTACTTGCGCTACGCCGCTCATCATGGCGCACCCTCTGGGCTTTTACAGCAAGCAAGGCTTGAATGTGGAGGTGACCAAAACAGCAGGCTGGGCTTTGATTCGCGACAAGATGATCAACAAGGAATATGACGCGTCGCATTTCTTGTCGCCCATGCCCTTGGCCATCAGCATGGGGCTCGGCGCCAATGCCACGCCCATGAATGTGGCGACCATTCAAAACGTCAATGGCCAAGCCATTACCTTGAGCTTGAAGCACAAAGACAATCGCGATCCCAAGAACTGGAAGGGCTTCAAGTTTGGGGTGCCGTTTGATTACTCCATGCACAACTTTTTGCTGCGCTATTACTTGGCCGAAAACGGTTTGAACCCCGACACCGATGTGCAAATTCGGGTCATTCCGCCTGCAGAGATGGTGGCCAATTTGCGCGCGGGCAACATCGACGGCTTCTTAGGCCCAGATCCTTTTAACCAGCGTGCTGTGTTTGACGAAGTGGGCTTCATTCACATACTTACAAAAGACTTGTGGAACGGCCATCCTTGCTGCGCATTTGGCACCAGCACAGAATTCATTCAAAAAAATCCAAACACGTTTGCAGCCTTGTATCGTGCGGTTTTGACGTCGGCCGCCATGGCGCGTTTGCCAGGTAACCGCGAGTTGATTGCCAAGGTGATTTCGCCTACGCAGTATTTGAATCAACCCGAAGCGGTGATCAGCCAAGTGCTGACAGGCAAATTTGCAGATGGTCTAGGCAAGGTGCAAAACGTGCCCGACCGCGCCGACTTTGACCCTATGCCATGGCAAAGCTTGGCAGTGTGGATGCTGACACAAATGCAACGTTGGGGCTACATCAAGGGCAATGTTGATTACAAACAGATTGCCGAAAAAGTATTCCTCATCACCGATGCGCGCAAGCACATGAAGGACTTGGGGCAGACCGTACCCACCGGTCCCAGTTACATCAAACACAAGATCATGGGCAAAGAGTTTGATCCCGCTAAGCCCGAAGCGTATTTGAAATCCTTTGCAATCAACAAGATGGGTTGATGCTCTGTGAAAACAATTTCGATCAATTGGCGAGCCGGCTTGGTCTCGCTGCTCATCATGGTTTTTTTCGTGGGTGCGTGGCAGCTTTCTACACAAGGACCTTCGATTGCGGGCGCCACCAAAGCGGGAGCCACAGCAGAGGACATTGAGTATTTGAAAATGATGGGCAAAGATCCGGGTGCCAGCAAGAGCACAGGATTTCCACCGCCCCTTGAAGTAGCCAAGGCAACGCTGAAGCAGTTGTCAAATCCGTTTTACGACAACGGACCCAATGACAAAGGCATTGGCATTCAATTGGCACATTCATTGGGGCGGGTTGGCCTTGGCTTCTTGTTAGCGGTGATGGTGGCATTGCCTTTAGGGTTCCTGATTGGCATGTCGCCGCTCATGCACAAAGCCATTGATCCTTTCATTCAAGTACTCAAACCCATCAGCCCTTTGGCCTGGATGCCCCTGGCGCTTTACACCTTGAAAGATTCCAGCATCAGCGGCATCTTTGTGATTTTTATTTGTTCCGTGTGGCCCATGCTCATCAACACCGCTTTTGGCGTGGCATCGGTCAAGCGCGAGTGGCTGAACGTGGCCAACACTTTGGAAGTGAACCCTTTACGCAAAGCATTTTTGGTGATCTTGCCAGCCGCAGCGCCCACCATCGTGACGGGCATGCGCATCAGCATGGGCATTGCATGGTTGGTGATTGTGGCCGCTGAAATGTTGGTGGGAGGTACAGGCATTGGTTACTTTGTTTGGAACGAATGGAACAACTTGTCTTTGGTCAATGTGATTTTTGCGGTGTTGGTCATTGGAGTGGTGGGCATGCTCTTAGACATGGCCTTTGCCAAATTGCAAAAGGGAGTGACCTATGTTGAATGAGCAAATAGACAAGCCAAATGTTTTTGGCCAGGCGGGCTTTTTGAAGATTGAAAAATTGGGCAAGACCTACCAAGCCGACAAGCCCGTGTTTGCAGATGTGTCGTTCACTGTGGCCCGCGGTGAGTTTGTTTGCATCATTGGGCACTCAGGCTGTGGCAAAACCACCGTGCTCAATGTGTTGGCTGGTTTGGATGAAGCGACAGAAGGCCATGCCTTCATGGATGGTCGTGAAATTGCGGGACCCAGTTTGGAGCGCGGCGTGGTGTTTCAAAGTCACGCCCTCATGCCTTGGCTCACCGTGCGTCAAAACATTGCGTTTGCCGTGAAGTCGAAGTGGCCCGATTGGAAAACACCCGAGGTCAATGCGCATGTAGAAAAGCATGTGGACATGGTGGGCTTGTTGCCGGCCATCGATAAAAAACCCAGCCAGTTGTCGGGTGGTATGAAGCAGCGTGTGGGCATTGCCCGGGCCTTTGCGATTCAACCCAAGATGCTGTTGCTCGACGAACCTTTCGGCGCCTTAGACGCCTTAACCCGCGGCACCATTCAAGATGAGCTGATGGGCATCGTGAGACAAACACAGCAAACAGTTTTCATGATCACGCACGATGTGGACGAGGCCATTTTGTTGTCCGATCGAATTTTGCTCATG
>SXXD01000246.1 GCA_005789685.1 Burkholderiales bacterium | reverse complement strand
GTGCCAACGCGAATGTTGGGCGTGTCGTACCACTGGAATGGCAGTCGTTTGGTCACAGGCATGCGGCCCGTCAAAATGCTCAAGCGATTGGGCCAGTGTGCAAAATTGGGAAACGCCAAAATGCCTGTGCGCCCCACACGAACCGTTTCACGCAACATCACTTCGGCATTGCGCAAATGCTGAAGCGTGTCAATTTGCAAGACCACGTCAAAGGATTGGTCTGCAAACATGTTCAGACCTTCGTCCAAATTCAATTGAATGACGTTGACACCGCGTTTGACACAAGCTTGAATATTCCGGTCGTCAATTTCAACGCCGTAGCCTGAACAGGCCCGATGCTTTTGCAAGTAATCAAGCAAGGCACCATCACCACAGCCTAAGTCCAAGACGCGCGAGCCTTCAGGCACCAGGCGCGCAATGGCTTGCAGGTTGACGTGCTCGCTCAATTGACACCTCGTGCAGGGTGGGCCTGAGCCATGTTGTCAAAGTAAGAGCGCACCACATTGAGGTAGCGCTCGTCGTTTAACAAGAAGGCGTCATGGCCATGCGGCGCATCAATTTCAGCGTAGCTCACATCGCGTTTGTTGTCGAGCAAAGCGCGAACCATTTCGCGGCTTCTTTTGGGTGAGAAGCGCCAGTCGGTGGTGAAGCTGACCAGTAAAAATTTACAAGTGGCTTTGGCCAAAGCGCTGGTGAGATTGCCGCCCAGTGAGCGAGCTGGATCAAAATAATCCAGGGCCCGAGTAATCAGAAGGTAGGTGTTGGCATCAAAGTACTCGCTGAACTTATCGCCTTGATGGCGCAAGTAGCTTTCAATTTGAAACTCGACGTCTTGTGTGGAATAGCGATAGCCTGTGGCGTTGTGCGTGACGGCATCGCGCAGCTCACGGCCAAACTTTTCATTCATCACATCGTCGCTTAAGTAGGTGATGTGGCCAATCATTCGCGCAATGCGCAGACCTCGCGCGGGCACCACCTTGTGCTTGTAAAAATGGCCGCCATGAAAGTCAGGGTCAGTGACAATGGCGCGCCTTGCCACCTCGTTGAAAGCGATATTCTCGGCGGTGAGGTTGGGAGCGCTTGCGACCACCACCGCATGGGCCACGCGCTCGGGGTAGCGCAGGGCCCAGGACAAAGCTTGCATGCCGCCCAGACTGCCTCCCATGACCGCTGCCAGAGTTTGGATGCCCAAAGCATCGAGCAGCCTGGCTTGCGCGTCGACCCAATCTTCTACGGTGACGACCGGAAAATCAGCACCATAGATGTCACCCGTATCAGGGTGCGCATGCATGGGGCCGGTAGAGCCAAAGCAGGAGCCCAGATTGTTCACACCAATGACAAAGAAACGGTTTGTATCGACAGATTTTCCAGGGCCAATCATGTTGTCCCACCAGCCTTCACTTTTGTCTTGGCCTTCGTAGACGCCCGCGACATGGTGTGACGCATTCAACGCATGGCAAATGAGCACTGCATTGGATTTGTAGGCGTTGAGCGTGCCGTAAGTCTCAAAGGCCAAGTGATAGGCGCGGATAGACGCGCCACTTTGCAAAGCAAGTGGCGCTTCAAAAAACATCGACTGAGACGTAGCGATCAATGGCATGAAGGGGTCAACCCAAAAAAGCGGTTCAGCGAATTATCGGTGCATTAAAGCTTGGCTGGCGCGTTGTCATTGGCGATGGCTTTTTGGGGTGCTTCAACAGGCGCATCGTTTTTCTCAATGCTTACAGGGCCACCCCACAAGGCCAAGCCGCCAAGCACGGCAAAAATCACGGCAGATATTCTGTGTACCCACTTGAGTGAAACTCTGCGAGTCAGGGCATTACCCAACCAAACCACAGGCGCATTGGCCAGCATCATGCCCAAGGTGGTGCCAGCCACCACCCAAAACCAGCTGTTGAATTGGGCGGCCAACATGACGGTGGCCACTTGAGTTTTGTCGCCCATCTCGGCAATGAAAAAGGCAACAACCGTTGTGGCAAAAATACCGAAACGTGGCGGCGCTTCTGTATCGCCCTCGTCCAGTTTGTCAGGCACCAAAATCCAAACGGCCATGGCCAAAAATGAGCCGCCCAAAACCCAGCGCAATGCTTCAGGCCCAAGCTGCGTGGTGACCCAACTGCCCAACGCACCCGCCAAACCGTGGTTGGCCAAGGTGGCGACCAAAATGCCCCAGACAATGGGCCAGGGCTTGCGAAAACGAGCCGCTAAAACCAAGGACAAAAGTTGTGTTTTGTCGCCTATTTCAGCCAGGGCAACGATACCAGTAGAGACGATAAATGCTTCCATGAACCCATCATATCGACCGCGCAAGACCAAATTTGGCGCGTTTTTTGCTTTATTTTGGTGCGAGACGACCGGGGATAGATTATTTGCACCAAATTAATTCAAAAATAAGTAGAGATCAATATGGAAGCACTAAAACAGGGCGCGGATGCGCTCTTTATTTTGTTGGGTGGCATCATGGTGCTGGCCATGCACGCAGGATTTGCCTTCTTGGAATTGGGCACAGTTCGCAAGAAAAACCAAGTCAATGCCTTGGTCAAAATCTTGGTCGACTTTTCTGTCTCAACCGTGGTTTATTTTGTCGTGGGTTACAGCGTCGCATATGGCACCAACTTCTTTGTTGGCGCGGAACAATTGGCGGCCAAAAATGGCTACGACTTGGTCAAATTTTTCTTCCTATTGACCTTTGCTGCAGCCATTCCTGCCATCGTATCTGGCGGTATTGCCGAGCGTGCTAAGTTCTGGCCTCAACTCATTGCCACCGCGTGCATTGTGGGTTTTGTGTACCCTTTTTTTGAGGGCATCGCATGGAACCAACACTTTGGTGTGCAAGCTTGGATCAAGGC
>SXXD01000043.1 GCA_005789685.1 Burkholderiales bacterium | reverse complement strand
CCCCATGCCAAGGGGCAGCGCTTGAAGCTTTGCGACCTGCATGGCTAATTTGAATGGCGACGGGCACGTGAGGTGTCAGTTTTCGAGCCCGACCTAATTTGTCTTGCAAAGCTTCGGCCGTAGCGTCATTCCACAAACCCAAACAGCCCGGGCTGATGCGGCCTTCTTCGGTCACAGCGGTGGCTTCCAGAATGACCAAGCCTGCGCCGCTGTTGAGCAAAGAGGTCCAGTGGGCCAAATGCCAATCGGTGGCTCGGCCGTGATCGGCCGAGTATTGGCACATCGGGGCAATCACGATGCGATTGGCCAACTTGAGGGGGCCGTTGGGGGCGGGGAGTTGGTACTCGGAAAAAAGAAGACTCATGATGGTTTGCTTTGAGTTGGCTATCTTGAATACTTTGCGATGAAAATAGATGCAATTTAAGGCTAATGCCTTTACCTGCAAAGTACTGTCACCTGCAAGATAATTGACGCATTAAAGGATTTTGCGCATGTTGCTTCTATTGTCTCCTGCTAAATCGTTGGATTACGACCCTCCGGCTGAGGGTGTGCCTCATACCTTGCCCCAATTCGTCTCGCAATCTGCCGAGTTGATAGAGGTATTGAAACATAAAACGCCAGCTCAAATTTCTGAACTCATGGATTTGAGCGACAACTTGGCAGCACTTAACGTGGCCAGATATGAAGCTTGGCGTCCTAAATTTACGGCTAAAAACTCAAAACAAGCGGTGTTGGCTTTT
Organism: Burkholderiales bacterium; assembly: GCA_005789685.1. GTDB lineage: Bacteria > Pseudomonadota > Gammaproteobacteria > Burkholderiales > Burkholderiaceae_C > Limnohabitans_A. Next base: position 3,302 of record SXXD01000043.1, on the reverse strand, counting down.
AACGGTGATGTCTATGACGGCTTGGAAGCCAAATCTTTGAAGCCCAAAGACCTTGAGTGGGCGCAAGACCATGTTTGTATTCTGAGTGGTTTGTATGGCGTATTGCGCCCCTTAGATTGGATGCAGCCGTATCGCTTGGAAATGGGAATAGCCTTGACCAATTTGCGCGGCAAAAATTTGTACCAATTTTGGGGCGCGAGCATTGCGCAGCATCTCAATGCGCAGTTGGCCAAGGACAAAACACCTGTGGTCATCAATTTGGCGTCACAAGAGTATTTCAAGGCGGTTGATCAAAAGATTTTGAAGGCGCGAGTCATTGAATGCGTGTTTGAAGAATACAAAGGCGGCAAGTACAAAGTGATCAGTTTCTTTGCCAAGCGCGCGCGTGGTTTGCTGGCGCGTTATGCCATTCAGAAACACATTCAAAATCCAGAAAAGTTGAAGGAGTTCAATCTGGAAGGCTATGCCTATGAGGACTCTGAGTCGGATGTCAATCGGTGGGTTTTCCGTCGACGCGAAAAGGGTGCGGTATGAACCAGCCAGAGCAATCGCAGCTGGGTAAAAACAGCGCCTATGTCGACCAATACGATGCGTCCTTGTTGTTTCCAATTCCCCGCGCTGTGAAGCGCGAAGAGTTGGGCATTCTAGGTGCGCCTATTTTCTTTGGCGCAGATTTGTGGACAGCATTTGAGCTCTCGTGGCTCAATCTGAAGGGCAAGCCTCAAGTGGCCATTGCGCACATTACAGTCCCCGCAGAAAGCTCTCACATCATTGAAAGTAAATCTTTGAAGCTGTACTTGAACAGTTTCAATGCCTCGCGCTTTGTCGATGTGCAAGCGGTGCGTGATTGCATGCGAGACGACCTGGATACAGCGTTGTGGCATGGCGGCAAAATTTTGGCACGTTGTGGCGTCAAAATCATTCTGCCCGAAGAGTTTGACAAAGAGCCCGTGCATGAATTGGATGGCCTTAATTTGGACCGCATGGACATTGAGTGCACACACTATCAGCCTGCGCCAGAATTACTCAAGGCGCAACAAGATGAAGCCCCAGTGACCGAAACATTCGTGAGTCACTTGCTTAAAAGCAATTGTTTGGTGACGGGGCAGCCCGATTGGGGAAGTGTTCAAATTTCATACTCGGGCGATCAAATTGATCAGGCCGGATTGCTTGAATACATTGTGAGTTTTCGAAACCACAATGAGTTCCATGAGCAATGCGTAGAGCGCATCTTCATGGACATTTGGGCGCGGTGCAAACCTTTGAAACTGTCGGTGTATGCCCGTTACACAAGGCGGGGTGGCTTGGACATCAACCCATGGCGCACCAGTCACCCCCAATCACCGCCCAAAAATATTCGCACAGCGCGTCAATAAATTGAGGGCGACACAAGCTTGCTTTAGCCCAGAGTTTTAAAGCCTTTGAGCGGGGCAAGTGGCGGAAACTTCGCAGGTCTTTTTTCTTTGGCGGCTGCAATGGCTTCACGGATATGCGGGTTGCTCCAAATGGCGCCTTGCAGCCAACCCATTTGGCGCAAACTGTCTTCTACGCTGTGATCGCGAGCATAGTTCAGTGCTTGTTTGGTGCCCCAAATGGCCACAGGGGGTTTGTTGGCCATTTCTTTGGCGCAAGCCAATGCGCCCGCCACCATGGCCTCTTGTGTCTCAAACACCTGCGTGACCAAGCCGTGTTTCAAAGCATTCTCAGCACTTAAGCGGCGGCCGGTGTAGGCCAATTCTTTAACCAAGCCCATGGGCAGCAATTTGGGCAAACGCTGCAGCGTGCCCACATCGGCCACCATGCCAATGTTGATTTCTTGAATACAGAAAAACGCGTCTTGCGAGGCATAGCGAATGCAGCAAGCTGTGACCATGTCGACCGCACCCCCAATACAGCCGCCATGAATGGCTGCAATCACAGGAATGCGCATGCTCTCAAGCAATGTGAAGGTGGACTGCATGTCGGTGAGTGAGTCGTAGATGGCCGCACGGCCCTCTGCGCTGTCTGCGTCCATGGAGATGGCACCAGAGAAGGTTTCCAGAGCCATGCCCGCAGAAAAATGCCTGCCAGTGCTAGAAATGACCAAGGCCCTTGCCTGGCCGGCATCGTTCAATTGGTGCAGCACCGTATCCAGCTCGCGCCAAAATGTAGGGTGCATGGTGTTGAGCGACTCGGGCTTGTTCAGCACCAAATGTGCAACATGGTCATTCGTCGTCAAAGAAAAGCAATTGAGTTTGTCCATCGGGGCTGGCCTCGTTGAGTTCGGTGTTTGGAGATTGTTGCAAACTGTAGCTTGCGTTGGGTTCGGGTGCTGTCCCGTGTTTGACCAAAGACCCAACGCGCACGCCCAGCAATCTGAGTTTGCGCGACAAATCCACCCGCTTTAAACACAGGCCCGCAAACTTCCGAATCTCTTTGGCATCTTGTGTGTAAAAGCTAAGGGTTTGATCGCGTGTCACGCTTTTGAAATTGTCATATCGCAGCTTGATACCGATGGTTTTGCCGTCGTAACCCTTGCGCTTTAAATCGGCGGCCAATTGTTGGCAAAGCCTGGTGAACACCTTGCCTAATTCTTCTTTGTCTCGCACAGCATGCAAATCGGTTTCGAAGGTGGTTTCTCGGCTGATGCTGACGGGCTCGCTTTCGGTGCTGATGGGTCGGTCGTCTCGGCCCCACGCTGCCTCGTGTAACCAAGCGCCGTAGACTTTGCCAAAGTGCGATTGCAGCCACTGTAGTTCGCAGGCTGCCAATTGGCCAATGGTCTCAATGCCATGCTGTTTGAGTTTCTCATCTGCTTTGGGGCCCACGCCATTGATCTTGCGGCAACTCAAGGGCCAGATGGCCGATTGCAAGTCTTCTTCATGAACGATCGAAATGCCATTGGGCTTGTTGAACTCGCTGGCCATTTTGGCAATCAGTTTGTTGGGTGCAACGCCCACAGAGCAGGTCAAGCCAGTGGCTTCAAAAATGCATTTTTGAATCAAGCGTGCCAACACCCTGCCGCCTTCACGTTGCCCGCCAGGCACCTCTGAGAAATCAATGTAGACCTCATCTACGCCGCGGTCTTCCATGAGCGGGGCAATTTCCGTGATGATGCCTTTGAAGACTTTCGAGTAATGCCTGTATTGATCGAAATCCACCGGCAACAAAATGGCTTGAGGGCAGAGTTTGGCGGCTTTCATCAGCCCCATGGCCGAGCCAATGCCAAATTGCCTGGCGGCATAGGTGGCTGTGGTGATGACGCCGCGGCCGGTGTAGCCCTCAATGCGCGGAAAAAAATCCAAGGGAATTTCAGACAGATT
>SXXD01000245.1 GCA_005789685.1 Burkholderiales bacterium | reverse complement strand
TTCCGCCATAATACCCATCAATCCATGTTCAGTTGTCACATGGATTCACTATTTCAGTGCAAAGTGCCTTGTAGGCGTCATAATCGCCGGCATGCAAAAATCTACTGATCTGAAGGCCGTATTTCTCTACGGCCTAACTATTTTCCTGAGTGCTTTCTTACTTTTCCAAGTCCAGCCCATGATGGGCAAAATGATCCTGCCTTGGTTTGGCGGATCGGCCTCAGTCTGGACCACTTGCATGCTGTTTTTCCAAGCCCTGCTGTTGCTGGGCTATCTTTACACGCATTGGGTGGTCAGTCACTTGACACCTCTGCGTCAAAGCCTTCTTCACATGGTCTTGCTGGCCAGTTGCGTGCTGCTGCTCCCCATTACGCCAAGTGATTTTTGGAAGCCCACGGGCGCAGAGAACCCCACTTTGCGCATTCTGGGTTTGCTAAGCGCCTCTATTGGTTTGCCCTACATGGTTCTCTCAACAACAGGGCCTCTGGTCCAAGCTTGGTTTGCACGCGAACGCAGCGGCGCTGTCACTTACAGGCTTTTTGCACTTTCCAACTTTGGCTCTATGTTGGCCTTGTTGGCCTACCCATTTTTGGTCGAACCTTTGTTGCCAACACGTTGGCAGTCTTTGGCATGGTCAGGCTTGTTTGTTCTGTTTGTACTGGCCTGTGGCAGCTTGGCTTGGCGCGGCAGGCATGCCAAGTCCTTGGTAGAAAAAACGCAAGCCTCAGGTCATCAGACCGAGGACAAAGACTCGTCATCCATCAAAGCTGGCCAATTGCTGCTGTGGGTGGCCCTGGCAGCCTGCCCCTCTATTTTGATGGTGGCCGACACCAGTTATCTCACACAGAACATTGCGCCCATTCCTTTGCTATGGATTGCACCACTGGCGCTTTACTTGCTGACCTTCATTTTGTGTTTTGAACGACAGGGTTGGTATCAAAGACGCATTTTTTTACCGCTCTTAGTTTTAAGTTTAGGCGCGCTGGCTTACCTGCCCACGCTGGGCTTGTCCGATTTGCCACTGCTGGTGGCCATGGGCATTAACCTCTCGGCATTTTTTGTCGTGTGCATGGTTTGCCACGGTGAACTGGCTTTGCAACAACCGCCTACAAGGCAGCTCACTTTGTATTACTTGATGCTGTCTGTGGGTGGATTTTTAGGTGGCTTTTTTGTAGGCGTCATTGCGCCTTATGCATTCGATGGCCATTACGAATTGTCTGTCGCGGTAGTCTTGAGTGGCCTCGTCGTCAGTCTGTCGCTGTGGCGCGCATGGCCAGCCATTTCACATGGGTTCGGTAGGCCAGTTTTTGCTGTAACCAGCACTCTTGCGCTGGTCGTCCTAGGCACTGTGTCAGTGAACGATCACATACAAGAGACATCTGGCGTGGAAATGAAAGACCGCAATTTCTATGGCACTCTGAGGGTTTTTGCATTTCCCGAAAACGGTTACCGAAGCATGCTTCATGGTCAGATCGTGCATGGCAGACAGTTCTTAGCACCTGAACGTGCGATGGAACCCACCACTTATTACAACGCCGATGCAGGCGCTGGACTTGCCATCAACACGCAAATGACCCAGGGTCCTGTTCGCATTGGCGTCGTTGGTTTGGGTGTAGGAACATTGGCCACCTATGGCAGGCAAGAAGACACCTACAGATTTTATGAAATCGATCCACTCGTGATTGGCATGGCTCAAAACAACTTCAGTTTTCTGTCAAAGACATTGGCAAAAACAGAACTTGTGCTGGGCGATGCAAGATTGCAACTCGAAGCTGAATCGCCACAGCAATTCGACGTTCTGGTCATTGATGCATTTTCAGGCGATTCAGTGCCTGTGCACTTGCTCACGCGCGAGGCCTTTGAACAATACGCCAGGCATCTGAAGCCGAATGGCGTGATAGCTGTCCACATCACCAACAGATTTTTAGACCTTCAACCCGTCATTCAAACTGCCGCACAAAAACTGGGCTTTACAGCCAAGCTCATTGATCACCCTGGAGACGACGATCGTTTGGTTTACCCTTCGAGGTGGGCCTTGATGTCCAAGGACTCTCAATGGTTTGCACAAAATGCTTTGAAGGCAGCCACAACACTGGAGAGTCCAACTGAGTTTGTACCCTGGACTGACGACTACAGCAGCTTGTTTGCCGTTGTGAAATGATTGATGACTAAGGCTCTAGAAATCGATGTCCTGATTGCAGGGGGTGGGCCTTTTGGCCTCATGTTGGCTAACGAATTAGGACGCAGGCACATCAAGTGTCTGTTGGTCGACCCGAAAGCTAGCACGGCCTTCAACCCACAAGCCAATGCCACGCAGGCTCGCACAATGGAGCATTTTCGGCGTCTCGGATTTGCACAAGAAATTCGCGCGCAAGGACTGCCGCCCCATCACCCCACTGACATCACCTACCTCACACGCTTCAGTGGTATTGAGTTGGCCCGGCTTAGATTGCCCACCGCGGCGGCCGCACCCCAAGCTGTCAAAGCCATGACGGGCTCATGGAGTGCTGCTGAATTGCCGCACCGTATTTCTCAAAAATTTGTCGAAGTGACACTGCGCCAGCACTCCGAAAAATGGGCTAGCAATGACATTCGTTATGGATGGAAACTTGAATCATTCATCGATGAAAGTCTCTCAGCCAGCAACGCAGGTTCAGTTGCAGCGAGTCATCCTATTCAGGCCAGCATTCAACAAGTCAATTCGGCTGAACCCGCCTCTCTTAAAGTCAGAGCCAGGTACTTAATCGGCGCAGATGGCGCCAGAAGTTTCGTTCGCCATGAACTCGGCATTGCATGGGGCGGCGCCACAGGCTTCAAGCGCAATTTCATGGGCGGAAAAATGCTGGCGGTTTACTTGAAGGCCCCACATTTCTACGAACGAAATCCAAATGACCGAGCTTGGATGTATGTCATCGTCAATCCTGAACTGCGCGCCTTCATCATGTCGGTTGATGGCGTCAGTGAGTTTGCCTTTCATGTGCAAATGGCAGACGACGCTGCCACCGAAGCACTGACAGCAGAAGATGCCAAAAGACTGTTTGCACTGGCCTACGGCCAGCCCATTGACATTGAAATTTTATCGATGGCCACCTGGCTCGCTGGCCATGCGTTGGTGGCAGACAACTTCCAAAAGGGAAACATCTTTCTAGGAGGGGATGCAGTTCATTTGTTCACGCCTACAGGCGGTCTAGGCTACAACACGGCGGTTGAAGATGCCGTGAACTTAGGATGGAAACTCTCAGCGGTTTTAAAAGGCCAAGCACAGCCCGCTCTGCTCAACAGTTACGAAATCGAAAGAAAGCCCTTGGCCATTCGCAACACTGGCTATGCAAGGCAGTTTGCAGACTCCATTGGGCTGTTTGATGCTGACAAGGCGCTTGAAGACATTTCGCCTGAAGGCGAGCAGGCACGAAGCATCGCCTCTGACTACTTGAATGGCCATGCACGAAGGGAATTCAATATTCCAGGGGTTACATTTGGCGGCCGATACATGCAATCGCCGCTCATCGTTGCAGATGGCACACAAGCACCGGCCGATGCTTCCAATACATACATCCCCTCAGCGTGCCCAGGTGGACGCCCTCCTCACGCTTGGTTGCCTGATGGCAGTTCTCTGTTCGACCACTTTAATTTTGAATGGACCTTGCTGGTGCTGGGCAAAGACAATGGTCAATTGGCACAAGATGCTTTGAAGTTTTCAGAAGCAGCTTCACAGTGCCATTTGGACTTCAAAGTCTTGCGCTTTGATTCCCAAAAATTGATCGATTTGTACGAAGCCAACTTGGTACTGATCAGGCCCGATCAAATCGTCGCTTGGCGTGGCACTGACGCCAGCCAAGCCTCTCAAATTTTGAAACAAGCCAGCGGGGCTTAACGGATATTCACAGGCCTTGTCATTTGCTCAGGCGTGGTGAAGTAATTGGAGTGAAGCCCCCATCAAGGAATCTGATCCTTGATTTCTAATTTCAAGCCTCTGGCGCCTACTTTGACAGGACCCAAACTGCCCGACAAATCGCCAGATTGCGGCATGGCATTGCCCGACTTGGTCACGCGCACCTTTACCATGACTTCACCGGCCGCTGATAACTTGCGATCGGGGGCCATGGCAGTGGAATCGTCGAGCGTGAAATTGAAAGGCAACTGCGACACAGTGGTTTTAAAGATGGCCAAGGGCATTCGATCGCCGTTGGCAGGGGTTGCATAAATAAACACCACATCATTGGGACTGGCCTTGGACTTCAAGGAAGCAGACAAGTTCACTTGCCCGGTCACACTGAGTCCGGAAGCTGCCGCAGGTGCGGCTTTAGCAGGCGGCATGCCCAATCTTTCACGCACAGTCGCAATCGCGCTCTCCAAGCCTTGTAAATCAGGATTGTTGGCGTCTAAGGGCTTTCTGGCCTGCTCCCAGTACTTCAATGCATCTGCAAACTTGCCTTCTGCGTAAGAGGCACTGCCTGCCGTCAGCAAAGCACCAAAGTGTTGCGGATCTCTTTGTAAAACTTCACGAATGACGTTCCAAGGTTCACCTTCAAATTGACCTTGACGCTGCATGGCAATGACCTCAATGCGCTCCAACTTCAAGTCGTCGTCGTCAGAGAGCTTGAGCGCGCTGTCGTAGGCCCTAAGTGCTGCATCAAAATTTTCTAAGGTTCGGTAGGTTCGACCCAACATGACCCAACCTTGCAAATTGTCGGGCTTGTCTTGAAGTTTTTCTGCCAAAGTCTGCGCCATTTTGGTCAAATCTTTGGGGTCAACTTGATCAGGAGTTTTCAAGGCCAAAGGGTTCAAGGCCTCGGGCTGGCCCACCCACATGTACGTAGCCATGGAGCCCAAAGGCAAAGCCACAGCCAGAACTACCGCCGTCCAAATGGCAGGCTTTTCGGTTTTGGCCGCCGGGTCATCGACCGCAGCTGTATCTTCTAGCAGGCGCAGGCTCAATTCATCGCGCGACTGCTGCCATTCTTCATCACTGATATGGCCACTGTCGTGCTCGCGGTCTAAATCTAAAATTTGATCGCGG
>SXXD01000244.1 GCA_005789685.1 Burkholderiales bacterium | reverse complement strand
CGCGGTGGCGATTTAAGCTATGCCATGGAAGTCACTTTGGAAGAGGCAGCGACTGGAAAAGATGCCCAAATTCGAATTCCTAGCTGGGATGAGTGCGACCCCTGCGGTGGTTCGGGTGCCAAGAAAGGCACCAGCGCTAAAACCTGCGGCACTTGTCAAGGTTCGGGCACTGTGCAAATGCGCCAAGGCTTTTTCAGTGTGCAGCAAACGTGTCCGCATTGCCGCGGTTCCGGCAAAATCATCGCCGATCCCTGCCCTTCTTGCAGCGGCCAAGGCAAACTTAAAAAACAAAAAACACTCGAAGTCAAAATTCCTTCGGGCATCGACGATGGCATGCGCATTCGCAGCACGGGCAACGGTGAGCCTGGCACCAATGGCGGCCCGCCTGGTGACTTGTACATTGAAATTCGCCTGAAGAAACATGAAATCTTTGAGCGCGATGGCGATGACTTGCATTGCTCGGTCCCCATCGGCTTTAGCAAAGCGGCCCTCGGTGGCGAAATCGATGTGCCCACACTAAGTGGCAAAGCGGCCATTGACATCCCTGAAGGCACCCAAACTGGCAAGCAATTTCGTTTGCGCGGCAAAGGCATCAAAGGGGTTCGCGCCAGCTACCCTGGCGACTTGTATTGCCACATCACAGTTGAGACGCCCGTCAAACTGACGGAGCATCAGCGCAAGCTGCTCAAAGAGTTTGACGAGTCTTTGCAAAAAGGCGGCGCCAAGCACATGCCTACGGGCAACAGTTGGACCGACAAACTCAAAGGTTTGTTTGGGGCTTAAGATTGCTGCAGGCCTTAAACTAGGCCCTATGTCATCCAAAAGCCATCTCACTTCGGGCTCTCAACATAACGCATGGCACCCTGCGTGGCTTGCGGTGTTGGGCAGTCTTTGGCTAGCCAGCGTAGGCAACATTGCTCTGTGGATGCAAGTCCATCAATTGCCTGAGGTCTCTGGCCTAAGAGGCTTTGCTTTTGCCATGGGTTTTGGCGCCATCATCACAGCCGCCCTGACACTGATCTTGAGCTTTTTCAACTGGCGATGGCTTCTTAAACCGGTGCTGACGGTGTTCTTCTTCAGTGCTGCAAGCGGCGCTTACTTTATGGTGAGCTACGGCATCGTGATCGACAGCAGCATGATCACCAATGTGATCCAAACTGACACCAAAGAAGCCCTAGACTTGTTGAATTGGCGCATGCTCATCAGTTTCTTTCTGCTTGGATTACTGCCCAGTTGGGTGCTTTGGAAAACACCTGTCAAATCTTTGCCCTGGGCCCAACAAACTTTCAGCAACATCCTCACCGGCACCGCATCGATCATTGTCATCGTGGCAGTTCTGCTCGCCATCTTTCAAGATTACGCATCCATCATGCGCAATCACACTCAGCTGCGTTATTTGGTCAATCCCTTGAACAGCTTCTACGCCATTGGCATGGTGGCTGCCAAGCCTTTCCAGCGTAACAATCAAACTTTGCTGCCCATGGGGCGTGACGCCAAAGTAGCAGCACTCAAGCAGACCGACAAACCACCGCTTTTGTTATTGGTCTTAGGGGAAACTGCGCGCATGGGCAACTTTGGCGTCAACGGCTACGAGCGCCCCACAACACCAGAATTGGCCAAAGAAAACATCATCAGCTTAAAAGGTGTGATGTCCTGTGGCACCAGCACAGCCACCTCGGTACCGTGTATGTTCTCTCATTTAGGCAAAGAAGAATTTGAGGGGCGCAAAAACAATTACGAAAGCTTGATCGATGTTTTGAATTATGCTGGCTTCGCAGTCCTTTGGATTGACAATCAATCTGGTTGCAAAGGCGTCTGCGAACGCGTACCACAAGCCCTCACCAAGGAATTGAAACACCCCACCTTGTGCAAAAGCGGTGAGTGTTTTGATGAAATCATGCTGCATGAACTTGATCAACGCATTCAAGCGCTTCCTGCAGAACGCCGCACCAAAGGCGTGGTGGTGGTGATGCACCAAATGGGTAGCCACGGCCCCGCCTACTACAAGAGAGTGCCAGACAATTTCAGGAAATTTCAACCTGAGTGCAAGAGCAATGCACTGCAAGAATGTTCGCGGGAGCAGGTGGTCAATTCATTTGACAACACCATTTTGTACACCGACTATTTTTTAGCTCAGGCCATTCAATGGCTCAAGAAGTCAGAGGCCACAACGGCTCCCGCTTTGCTCTATGTTTCCGACCACGGCGAATCATTGGGTGAAAACAATGTGTACCTGCATGGACTGCCCTACCGTGTGGCACCCGATGTTCAAAAGCGTGTCCCTTGGATCACATGGTTATCACCGCGTTTTGAAAAGCAATCGGGTTTGGCAATCACTTGCTTGAAAAACAAAACAGGCACCGCACTGACTCACGACAACTACTTTCATTCAGTCTTAGGCCTGATGAACGTCAGCAGCGAGGTTTACCAAGAAAAGTTAGATGTGCACGCCGACTGCCGCAGCAAGTTATAAAAAACGGTCGAGCAACTTTCGCGAAATGCGATCCATCTGCGCTAAATCTCGAATCAAGAATTGCACGCCATGACCATCCGTGACCAGCAGCACAGAAACAGACAAACGGCGAATGTCTTCTTCGCCTTTCAGCAATAACTGGGTACGGCCTCGATCGGTCTCGATGTCCCAAGTGCTAGGGGTTAAAAAACCACTGACACCATACAACTTCAATATTTGATGCATGAACTCACGCTGGTTGATCGACTTCAAAACTCTGGCACGCACGGCGTCAGTCAACATGTTCAAATGTGGAATCCAAAGCATCTCTTTGCCATCCCCATCAACCAAGGCAATACCCTCGT
>SXXD01000243.1 GCA_005789685.1 Burkholderiales bacterium | reverse complement strand
TCGGCTGCAAAAGAGAGTGCAGCCAAGATGTCTTCTGCTTCTAATTCAGGGAAGTCTTCTAGGATTTCTTGTTGCGAGGCACCTTGCGACAACTGAGACAGGATGTCGTAAACCGTGATGCGCAATCCACGAATACATGGCTTGCCACCACGTTTGCCTGGTTCTAGAGTGATTCTGTTCATCTAGTGCCCTTTCTTCGTTGAAATTGATGGATTGGCTTAGTGAAACCTCGAGCAGCCATTGTAGGTCTGGCAACTTGCGAAGTGGTATTTTGCTGACTATACTGTATTTTTATACAGTATATTTGCAGCATGCCTACAACTGCTTTCATCACACCTCAGCCAGTAAACCCCGCCGCCCCCAAGCTGTGGCTCAACATGTGCGCCTGGAAAGTACCCGCTGGCTTTCCCTCGCCCGCAGCCGACCACACGCAAAAGCGCATTGACCTCAATGACCATCTCATTCGCAACAAAGAGGCCACTTTCATTTTCAAAGTGAAGGGCGACTCCATGGTGGGCGCCGGCATTTACGAAGGCGATGCGCTGGTCATCGACCGTTCCATTGAAGCCAAGCACAACAACATTGTGTTGGCCGTGCTCAACAACGAGTTCACCGTGAAGCGTTTGTACAAGCGCGGTGGCGTAGTCAAGCTGGTGGCCGAAAACAATTTGTATCCGCCCATTGTGGTCAAGAGCGGCGAGGAGCTCAGCGTTTGGGGCGTGGTGACGTACAACTTGCACAAGTTGTATTGAGGCCTCCTCAATCTGTCGTGTATCGCTATGAGTTCTGCCACACCAGCACCCGTTCAACAACTGGCCTTGGTCGATTGCAACAACTTCTACGTCAGCTGCGAGCGCTTGTTCCGCCCCGACCTGCGCAACGTGCCCGTGGTGGTGCTGTCTAACAACGATGGCTGCGTGGTGTCGCGCTCCAACGAGGCCAAGGCTTTGGGTGTGCGCATGGGCCAGCCTTGGTTTGAGTGCAAAGCTTTGGTGGCCGAGCACGGCGTGTTTGCGCTCAGCAGCAACTACGCTTTGTATGCCGACTTGTCCAACCGCGTGATGCAAATTTTGAGCGAGTATTCGCCGCGCTCCGAGGTGTATTCCATTGACGAATGCTTTATCGACCTCACCGGCACGCCCAAGCTTCGCGAGGTGAGTTACGCCATGCGCCAGCGCGTGGTGCAGTGGACGGGCATTCCGGTGTGCGTGGGCATTGGGCCCACCAAAACACTGGCCAAGCTGGCCAACCATGTGGCCAAGAAGCATCCGCGCTCGCAAGGCGTGTTCAATTTCAATGCACTCACTGAAGTGCAAAAAGAAAAGCTGCTCACGCAATTGCCCGTGGAAGAAGTGTGGGGCGTGGGCCGCAAGCTCACCAAGCGTTTAGCCGAGTACAACATTCACACGGTGCAAGATTTAAAAACCGCACACACCCCCACACTGCGCGCAGACTTTGGCCTGGTGATTGAAAAAACACAACGCGAGTTGCAAGAAATTCCGTGCGTCGATTTGCAAGAAGTCACGCCCGACAAACAGCAAATCATTTCCAGCCGATCGTTTGGCAACATGGTGACCGAGCTGCCCGTTTTAAAAGATGCGTTGTCTATGTTTGTGGCCAACGCTTGCGCCAAACTGCGCGCACAAAACAGCCAAGCCGCCCTCATTCAAGTGTTCTTACACACCAACCGTTTTAGAAAAGACCTGCCCCAATACTCACCCAGCTTGGCCGTACCACTGCCCTACCCCACCAACGACAGCCTGGTCATTTTTAGATGGGTGGACGCGCTGTGCGAGCGCATGTACAAGCCCGAGTACCAATACAAAAAGGCGGGCATTGTGTTGAGTGATATCAGTCCGGTATCGCACTATCAAGGCGACTTGTTAGAAGAGCCTGCGCCTTCGCAAGGCACACTCATGCAAACCTTAGACGCATTGAACAAACGCTTTGGCCGCGGCGCGGTGAAGGTATCCACGCAAGGCTCGTACAGCGGGTGGCAAATGCGCCAAGAAAGGCGGTCGCCGAACTACACTACGGACTGGGCAGAAGTACCGGTGGTTTAAGCGCTTTTAATTTCTGGAGAGCTTCATGGCTGATTTGTTTGACAACCCAATGGGTTTGTGCGGTTTCGAGTTCGTAGAGTTTGCGTCACCTGTAGCAGGTCTTATCGAGCCTTTGTTTGAAAAAATGGGCTTTTCTTTGGTGGCCAAGCACCGCTCCAAAGACGTGGTGCTGTACCGCCAAAGCGATATCAATTTCATTGTGAACCGCGAGCCCAGAAGCTTGGCGGGCTACTTTGCTGCAGAGCATGGCCCTTGCGCTTGCGCACTAGCATTTCGAGTGAAAGACTCTCACAAAGCCTACGCCCGTGCGTTAGACATGGGCGCGCAACCCGTCGAGGTACCGACAGGGCCGATGGAGTTAAGACTGCCCGCCATCAAAGGCATTGGCGGTGCGCCCCTGTATTTGATCGATCGTTACGAAGACGGCAGAAGCATTTACGACATTGACTTTGAATTCATAGAAGGCGCAGACCGCCACCCAGTGGGCCATGGCTTCAAAATCATCGACCATCTCACCCACAACGTGTACAAAGGTCGCATGGCGTTTTGGGGCACTTTTTACGAGAAGATTTTTAACTTCCGAGAAATTCGCTACTTCGACATCAAGGGCACACACACGGGCCTCACCAGCCGCGCCATGACGGCACCCGATGGCCTCATTCGCATTCCTTTGAACGAAGAATCTGGCAAAAATGGCGGACAAATTGAAGAGTATTTGATGCAGTTCAACGGCGAAGGCATTCAGCACATTGCTTTGCGCACGGACGACCTGATGAAAAGCGTTGACGCCCTGCAAATGGCGGGCATTCCCCTCATGACAGCACCCAACGACATCTACTACGAGATGCTAGAAGAGCGCCTAAAGGGCCATGGCGAACCAGTGGCAGAATTGCAGGCACGCGGCATCTTGTTGGATGGTTCGACGGCCAATGGCGAAAAGCGTTTGCTGTTGCAAATCTTCTCTCAAACTTTGTTGGGCCCAGTGTTTTTTGAGTTCATTCAGCGTAAGGCCGATGAGGGCTTTGGTGAAGGCAACTTCAAAGCATTGTTTGAGTCCTTGGAACGTGATCAAATTAGACGTGGCGCCCTTCAAGTAGACGCCTAAAGGAAAGTCATGAAAATTAGCCGAATTCACCACGCTGCTTACCGCTGCAAAGACGCCAAAGAAACCGTTGAGTGGTACGCCAAAAACTTGAACATGGACTTTGTCTTGGCCATTGCCGAAGACTTGGTGCCTTCTACCAAAGCACCCGATCCGTACATGCACATCTTTTTAGATGCTGGTGGCGGCAATGTGTTGGCGTTTTTTGAACTACCCAACTCACCCGAAATGGGCCGCGATGAAAACACCCCAGGGTGGGTGCAGCACATGGCCTTTGAAGTAGACAGCATGGAAACCTTGCTGGCAGCCAAAGCCAAACTAGAGGCCAATGGTGTTGATGTACTGGGCCCTACCAACCACACCATTTTCAAAAGCATTTACTTCTTTGACCCCAACGGCCACCGCTTGGAACTGGCCGCCAACACAGGCACTCCCGAGATGTACAAAACCTTGGACGAAGTGAAGTGGGACATGCTGAACGAGTGGAGCAAAACCAAGCGCGCGCCTAAGCATGCGGCTTGGATGCATGAACCAGGTTGATTGAAAAAAAGTCGGTCGATTTACTTCGACTGACTCAAAGCATTGCCCACCATCTTGGATGTGATGTCCACAATTTGAATCATGCGCTCGTAGGGCATGCGCGTAGGGCCAATGACGCCCAAGGTGCCCACCACATGGCCGTCTACTTCGTAGGACGC
>SXXD01000242.1 GCA_005789685.1 Burkholderiales bacterium | reverse complement strand
TGGAGCAGTGTGAGTCATCGTTCATCGGCTTCATGTCGGCCAAATTAACGATGCTGCCGTCATCCGATACAAAGGCAGCCGTTAAGGGCAAAAGCGTATTGCGCATCCAAAAACACTGCATGGCTGGCTGTTCAAAAACAAACAGCATGCCCTCGTTTTGAGGCATTTCTTTGCGCCACATCAGTCCAATTTGTCGTTGTTCAAAATTTTGCGCCAATTGCACTTGGATTAAATGCATGCCCGCGTTCAATGTGGTTCGTTGCAGTTGAGTTTGCGGCATGCCTTGAGCGCCAGCACGGGTGGTCAAAAATGAAAATAAAAGGCAGCCAGCAATGCATGCCCAAACTTTGCTCTTTGAGGGAAGATGAAATTGAAAGATGTGATTCATAGGGGTCCCGCAGGCTACGGTGGATTGACGGGATTGTGACAGTTTTTGTCCTAGAATGATTTAACGGAGATACCCGGCATGTACCAACACATTCAAGTTCCATCACAGGGCGAAAAAATTACATTCAATGCAGACCACACATTGAATGTGCCTGACCAACCCATTATTCCATTCATCGAGGGCGATGGAACTGGGGTTGATATCAGCCCCGTCATGATTCGGGTGGTAGATGAAGCCGTTAAAAAGGCCTACAAAGGTCAACGTACCATTCATTGGATGGAAGTCTTTGCAGGCCAAAAGGCAACACGGCTTTATGGCGCTCATGTTTATCTGCCTGAAGAAACTTTGACGGTTTTAAAAGAATATGTCGTCTCAATCAAAGGCCCTTTGAGTGCGCCTCCCACCGGTGATATTCGCTCACTCAATGTGGCCATCCGCCAAGAGTTAGACCTTTATGTGTGTTTAAGACCCTTGCGCTATTTGAAAGGCGTTCCTTCGCCAGTGCGAGAGCCAGAGAAAACCAATATTGTGTTGTTCCGTGAAAATTCAGAAGATATTTACGCAGGCATTGAGTACGCGGCTCAAAGCCAAGCAGCACAAAAGCTGATTGTTTTTCTAACAAACGAGTTAGGTGCTAAAAGCATTCGTTTTCCAGAGACTTCAGGCATTGGTATTAAACCTGTTTCTAGAGAAGGCACACATCGTTTAATGCGAAAGGCCATTCAGTACGCCATCCATCACGATCAACCCAGTGTGACCATTGTGCACAAGGGGAGCATCATGAAGTACACGGAAGGTGCGTTTCGTGATTGGGCTTACCAATTGGCGCAAGCAGAGTTCTCTGCACAGCTCATTGACGATGGGCCTTGGTGCCTTATTCAAAATCCAAAGACAGGCAAGAACATCACGGTGAAGGACATCGCCATGGATGCTTTTTTGCAGCAAATTTTGATGCGCCCTCAGGAGTTTTCGGTCGTAGCAAGCTTGAATTTAAATGGTGACTACATTTCGGATGCAGTGTCTGCACAAGTGGGAGGCATTGGCATTGCGCCTGGCGCTAACATGTCAGACAGCGTGGCGTGCTTTGAGGCGACAGTAGATGCAATGGCCAAGTATGCTGGCAAAGACTACGTGAACCCCGGCTCTGAAATTTTATCGGCAGAGATGATGCTTCGTTATATGGGATGGACTGAAGCCGCTGACATTATTTTGAGAGCGATGGAAGATGCCATTCAAAGCAAACGAGTGACCCATGATTTTGCAAAGTTGATGGAGGGCGCGTCTCAAGTCAGTTGCTCTGGATTTGGTCAGGTCATGGTTGATTTCATGTGATGTCACATTGCCTAGCAAAAAAGCGTGTTTAACATGTACGAAGAAAATCAAAGCTTCGTGCCTGAATCATTCTTGTCCTTGTACGTTAAGCCGGGTCAATACAAGCCCAGCTTGCCGCGCAATGAATTAACGCAGCGCTACGAGTTTTGTGAAGACATGGCCAATATGTTGGTGGACACTGTAAGCACTCAACAATTTCAGCTTGGTATTACTGAAAACGATGCGCTTGAAAAATGCTGGCAAGGCTTGTTGGCAACGCCCCTTCAGATCAATTCAGAAGAAGCTTTCTGGGTGGTCTGCCGACTTGCTGAGCTCTTGTCTTGGCCCGTTCCAGAATCTTTGAAATAAAACCCATGCAACAAGATATTTTGATCAATTGGTCTCCCCAAGAAACTCGCGTTGCGGTGGTGGAGCAGGGCGCTGTTCAGGAACTGCATGTCGAGCGCTCTTTAGAGCGTGGCTTGGTCAGCAACATTTACCTTGGCAAAGTGGCCCGTGTGTTGCCTGGCATGCAGTCGGCCTTCATTGACATCGGCCTTGAGCGAGCGGCTTTTTTGCATGTGGCAGATGTCTGGCAACGCCAACCTGAGGGCGAGCCACCCCAAGCCGCACGCAGCAGTCAGCCCTTGGTTCCTATTGAGAAGCAAGTTTTTGAAGGCCAAGCTTTGATGGTGCAAGTGGTCAAGGATCCTATTGGTACCAAAGGTGCTAGGCTTTCAACACAAATTAGCATTGCAGGCAGACATTTGGTCTTTTTGCCACAAGACGACCACATTGGTGTGTCTCAAAAAATTCCATCAGACCAGCGTGACGCTTTAAGAGCCCGTTTACAAACCTTGGTGGGCGCACAGGGCGGCGGTTTCATCCTGCGAACCAATGCCGAAGATTCCAGCGATGCAGAGTTAGGAGAAGACATTGCTTACCTTCGCAAAACTTGGGCGCGAATCAAAGATGCCTCTGTCAAACTTCCGGTGCAATCATTGCTTCACCAAGACCTGACTCTTTTGCAAAGAGTTTTGCGAGATCTTGTCGGCGAAGGCACACAGACCATTCGCCTTGACTCCAAAGAACAATTTGAACATTTGTCCGCGTTTGCCAAAGAGTTCATGCCGGCTTCAGCAACTCGGCTTCAACTTTACAAAGGTGAACGTCCTATTTTTGATTTGTATTCAATTGACGAGGAAGTCGCCAAGGCATTAGGACGCCGAGTTGAATTGAAGTCGGGTGGTTACCTCATCATTGACCAAACAGAAGCCCTGACCACCGTGGATGTGAATACAGGTGGCTATGTGGGCGCACGTAATTTTGATGACACCATTTTCAAAACAAATCTAGAAGCTGCGCATGCCATTGCCCGGCAACTTCGCTTGCGAAATCTGGGCGGTATCATCATTGTCGACTTCATTGACATGTCCCGCGAGGAACATCAAACCGCTGTCCTTGAAGAGTTTAAAAAACAATTAAGCCGCGATCGCGTAAAAACAATGGCGGGTGGATTTTCACAGCTGGGTTTGTTGGAAATGACACGCAAGCGAACACGAGAATCTTTGTCGCACATGCTGTGTGAGCCGTGTCCCAGTTGTGACGGCAAAGGCAGTGTCAAAACCAATCGCACGGTGGTTTACGATATTTTGCGTGAAATATTGCGTGAGGCTCGGCAGTTCAATCCACGAGAGTTTCGAGTGGTGGCGGCGCCTGCTGTCATTGAATTGTTGCTGGATGAAGAGAGCCAGCACCTTGCTGCGCTGTCTGATTTTATTGCCAAGCCCATTTCGCTTCAGAGCGAAACCGCCATGGGTCAAGAGCAATACGACGTTGTTCTACTTTGATTCAAGCCGTATCGCTCTTGTGATGCAGTCTTGCGTAAACACCGCCAGCTTTCAGAAGTTCTTCATGGCGGCCTTGCTCCACAATCTCTCCTTGCGACATGACGATCACTCTGTCTGCATGTTCGATGGTTGAGAGTCGGTGCGCAATGATCAAGGTGGTGCGCCCCTTCATGAGGTTGTGCAATGCATCTTGCACCCAACGTTCTGATTCATTGTCCAGGGCGGAAGTGGCTTCATCCAAAATAAGGACAGGTGCATTTTTATAAAGTGCTCGGGCAATGGCCAAGCGCTGTCGCTGTCCACCCGAGAGCTCGGTGGCGTTGTGTCCTAGCAGGGTGTCCATGCCTTGAGGCAGCTTGCCCACATATTCGTCAAGATGAGCCGCTGTCAAACATGCTTGTATTTTGGCGCGATCAACAATCTGTCCTAATGCAATGTTGGTTGCAACGGTGTCATTGAGCATCACAACATCTTGGCTGACCATGGCAAATTGTTGACGCAATTGTTGAAGTGGCCAGTTTTGTATGTCAGTGCCCTGCAAAAAAACTTGCCCAGAGCTAGGCTGTACAAACCGAGGCAACAAATTCACCAAGCTTGTTTTGCCTGAGCCACTGGTGCCTACAAAGGCAACAGTTTCACCAGATTGAATGCTTAAGCATAAATTGTTCAAGGCAGGCGAAGTATCGGCAGCATATTGAACATGGATGTTTTGAAACTCAATGCAGGGCCCCTGGCTTAGTTGCCATTTGGTGTTCTGACTTTCAACTTTTTGGCGGGTGGCGTGGCCATCTGTTTCGACCTGAACTTCTTCCAATAATCGCAACCCTCTTTCAAGTGCGGCTAAACCTCGCGTGACGGGGGTCGCTATATCGGCCAGTCGCTTAATGGGGGAGACCAGCATCAACATGGCGGTGATGAAAGCAACAAAGCCGCCTACAGTGGCACCTTGTAAGCCTGTTCGACTCTGAATCAAGGCCACGACCAACACCGTAGACAAAGCCACCGCTGCCATCAATTGCGTGAGGGGCGACATGGCAGCCGATGCAATGGTGGATTTCAAGGCCAAGCTTCTGAGTCTTTGGCTTAAAGTTTGGAAACGATTGAGTTGGCTTTCTTGGGCGCCGTGAAGTCGGACCATGCGGTGGGCCAAAACATTCTCTTCCACCACGTACGCTAAATTGTCCGTGGCAGATTGGCTTTCGCGGGTGAGGCCGTAAAGGCGCTTGGATAGCTTCTTCATAATCCAAGCTGAACCAGGTACCACGATGAAGACCAACATGGTCAGTTTCCAGTTCAAAAACATCAAGTAGCCAACCAAGGCCAGTAGCGTGAAGCCGTCTCTTGATAGGCCTAACAGGGCTGAAATAAGCTGCGTCGCGCCTGTCTGGACTTCGTACACCAAGGTGTTGGACAAAGCACTTGCCGATTGTTTGCTGAAAATAGACATGTCAGCCTGCATCAATCTGCGAAACAAAGCCTCACGCAATGCTTGCATGCCGTCATTGGCAATGCGCGCTAGGGCATACTGAGACACAAAAAATGCAAGGCCCCTGACGAAAAAAATCCCTATGATGGCAGTTGGAACCATCCAAAGGGGCAGGCTGTTTTCGGCAAACCCCTCGTCTAGCAAAGGTTTGAAGAGGGCTGGAATGAGGGGCTCAGTGGCTGCAGCAACCAGAGTTGCCAAGATGGCAAGTGCCCATGCGCCGCGCTGTTTGCCAAAATAGGGCCAAAGACGGCGCATCCGGTTCAGGTAACTTAAGTCCTGCTGAGTGCTGTCATGGGCGTTTTGTGTCATTGAAATTATTTTAACGCGTGTCACAATGTTAAATTACAGGTGTTTTGACTTGCTAATCCTATGAAAAAGACCTCTTTCTTGACCTATTTTTCTCCTTTTAAGGCCCATTTGGGTGCTTTGCTTTTGAGCTTTGTCTTCGCCTCAAGCGCGGCATGGGCTCAGTTCAAAGTCGATGTCTCTGGTGTTGGACTGACGCAAGTTCCCATTGCCATTGCCAGCTTCAAGGGTGAAGAAACTGCGCCGCAAAAGACGTCGGCCATTTTGTTGGCAGATTTGGAAAGAAGTGGTCAATTCAGAGCAGTGCCCAATTTGGGCTTAAGCATGGACGAGCTCTCCCGACCTGACTATGCCATGCTGCGACAAAAAAGTGCCGATGCCCTTGTGGCGGGCAGCGCGACCCGTTTAGCAGACGGCCGCTACGAAGTTCGAGCCAAGTTGTGGGACGTGGTTTCGGGTCAAGAGCGAGGTGATTACCGCGAAACTGTCGCAGCGGCTGACTTGCGTTTATCAGCACACCGTTTGGCTGACTGGGTCTATGAAAAACTAACGGGTGAAAAGGGCGTCTTTGCGACCCGCGTTGCCTACATCACCAAAACCACCGGCAAATACAGTCTTTGGATAGCTGACTCTGATGGCGAGAACTCTCAGTCTGCCTTGACAAGTGCAGAGCCCATCATTTCGCCATCTTGGTCGCCCAAGGGCAATCAGTTGGCCTATGTTTCGTTTGAGTCTCGCAAGCCCGTTATTTATGTCCATGAGTTGGCCACAGGCAAACGTAAAATCATGGCCAATTTCAAAGGTTCTAACAGCGCGCCTGCGTGGTCGCCTGATGGCCGTTCATTGTTAGCCACTTTAAGTCGTGATGGAGGCTCACAGCTGTACCAAATTGATGTTGCTTCTGGTGAAGCCAAGCGCTTAACCCAAAACGCAGGCATTGATACCGAGCCTAGCTTTTCGCAAGATGGCTCGAAGATTTACTTTGTATCTGACAGAGGCGGAAGTCCTCAAATCTACAAAATGAACGACACAGGCTCTGGTGTTGAAAGAGTCACTTTCAACGGAAGTTACAATATCTCACCTGCACTAAGCCCAGATGGGCGGTGGCTAACTTACATCTCTCGTGTTGGGGGGCAGTTCAAAGTTCAAGTCATGAATTTGAGCACTGGCCAGACAAGTGCCATCACTGAAACCTCAGCCGATGAGCGCCCTAGCTTTGCACCCAACAGCAAATTGATTGTGTATGCCACGGTGCTCCAAGGACGCGAGGCGCTCATGACAACTACTTTAGACGGCAAGATCAAAGCCCGATTGTCTGGACAAAGTGGTGATATTCGTGAACCCGCCTGGGGTCCTTACCGATAGTTTTAAAAAGTTGGAGTTTTTTCATGATCAAACGTAGTCTTTGGATTTTGGCATTGACAGCAGCCTTGGCTGCCTGCTCATCTGGCGTCAAATTGAGCGAGGTGCCTGTTGAAGATAAAAACGCTACTCCGGCGGCGGCGGCGGTGACCTCTTCAGCCGATACCGCTCAAAGCAGCGTCGCTGCAGTTGTGGGTGGCAAAGCGGGTGCGCAAGGTGTTGCACCTGCTGGCGTGAATGTGGTGTATTTCGACTACGACAGTTTTACATTGAAGCCAGAAGCGCGTGCTGTTTTAGAGCGCAACGCAGCCCATTTGCAATCTAACAAGCAATTCAAAGTGCAGCTTGAAGGACACACCGACGATCGGGGTGGTCGTGAATACAACTTGGCTCTGGGTCAAAAACGTGCTGAAACAGTTCGCCGCGCCCTGACCTTGTTGGGTGTGAGCGATGCACAAGTTGAAGCAGTTAGTTTCGGCAAAGAAAAGCCCGCTGCAACAGGCACAGATGACGCTGCGTATGCCAAAAATCGCCGTGTTGAAATCAAATACTGATTGAATCTGTTGTATGCGAAATAGGGCCCATTTATTCTTTCTTCAAATAGGCTTGGCATGCTGGTTGTCTGGGCTTAGTCTGCTTGCCAATGCAGCCTTGTTTGGAGATGATGAAGCCCGCCGTGCCATCTTGGATTTGAGGCAGCGACTTGAAGCAACACAGCAAAATTTGAAGTCTCAAACAGCTGAAATGCTGAAGTCCCAAGCGGCTGAAATTGTAAAGTCTCAAGCGGCTGAAAATGCCAACTTAAGGGGCAATTTGCTTGAGTTGCAAAATCAAATAGAAGGTTTGAAATCTGAACAATCAAGACTTCGCGGCACCTTAGAAAATTTGTTGCGTGAGCTCACTGACATTCAGCTTAAACAAAAGGACATTTTGCAAAGTGTCGACGCAAGGTTGAACAGGTTTGAACCTGTCACAGTTGTTTTAGACGGCCTGGAATTTCAAGCTGACCCTGCAGAGAAAAAGCAGTTTGACAACGCCCTTGCGGTCTTTCGAACTGGTGATTTTGCAGCTGCGCAAAGTAGCTTATTGGGCTTTCTACTAAGTCATCCCAGAAGCGGTTATGCATCCTCTGCTCTTTTTTGGTTAGGTAATGCCCAGTACGCTACCAAAGATTACAAAGAGTCGATGCTCAATTTTCGAAAACTCTTGAGCATTGCACCACTCCATACGCGTGCCCCAGACGCCATGTTGGCCATTTCTAATTGTTTGATCGAGCTCAAGGACTTGAAGGCTGCTAGAAAAGCCATGGAAGATTTGATCAAATTGCATCCCAGCAGCGATGCAGCACAAACGGCCAAAGATCGACTCAGTCGCTTGAAATAATTCGGCATGACTGAGTCTCAACTCCCCCATTTGCAATGGTTGGTATTGGGTTCTACGGCTGTAGTCTCTTTGTTCATGGGTGGTCTTTTTCACCGTTCGCATTTTTGTACCATGGGCGCAGTCAGCGATGCGGTCATCATGGAAAATTTTGACCGCTTACGTCAGTGGGCTCTTGCCTTGGCTGTTGCCATTTTTGGTTTTGGCTGCATGGCTTATGCGGGCCTGATTAACCCACTTCAATCAATCTATGCCACCAAGGACCTGTTGTGGCTATCTTCCTTGCTGGGTGGCTTGTTGTTTGGGTGGGGCATGGTGTGGGCTTCTGGTTGTGGGTCAAAGACCTTGGTTCGCCTAGGTGCTGGTAATTTGAAAGCGCTGTGGGTGTTGCTAGTCATGGGCGTCGTGGCGCTTTCTGCCATGAAGGGCGTCTTGGCATTCGGACGGGTGCACTACATTGATGCCGTGAAAATTGAAATGCCTCAGGGTCTGTTTGCGGGTGAGTGGCTGAGCCATTATTTCAATCTTTCGCTACCTGTTGGTATTTTTGTCGCTGCTTGCTTGGTTTGTGCGCTTTTGCTTGTATGGATTTTGAAAGATCAAAATTTCTTAACACTTCACAATGTGCTGACGGGCATATTGGTCGGTCTTGTCATTTGTGCGGTCTGGTGGATTTCTGGCGTTTTAGGCCACGGCTTGGAACACCCCGAAACACTGGAGGAATTTTTCCTGGCAACTTCGAGTCGCAAAATGGAAGCCCTCAGTTTCACGGGTCCGGTGGCCTTGGCTTTAGACGCTGTGATGTACTTCAGCGACGGCACCAAGCGCTTGACCATGGGCTTGGTCAGTGTGCTGGGTGTTTGTGCTGGCTCGTTCATCAGCGCTTGGCTTCAAGGAACACTAAAGCTAGAGGGCTTTACCAACGCAGCCGACATGCGCCGTCATCTTGTAGGTGCCAGCTGCATGGGAGTCGGCGCCGTGCTTGCCATGGGGTGCTCCATAGGACAAGGCTTAAGTGGCCTCTCAACCCTCAGCCTCAACAGCTTGATTGCAAGCCTGGCCATCGTTGCGGGTGCCTATGTGGCCTTGCAATACGATTTGCGCCAAGCTTGATTCAGCTGCAGCGTTTTTTAAATTGACGCCGTGACGCAAACAAACATTGCCAGTCGAAGGTTTGGTGGCATGGCCAGACTTTATGGTCTGACCGGCGCAGACCACATTGCACGTTCACACGTGTTGATCGTGGGCATTGGTGGTGTGGGGTCTTGGATTGCTGAAGCATTGGCCAGAAGTGGCGTTGGTGAGTTGACCTTGGTCGACATGGACCACATTGCCGAATCCAATATCAATCGCCAAATTCATGCATTAGAAAGCACACTGGGACAGGCCAAAGTGTTTGCCATGAAAGAAAGAATTGCGCAGATCAATTCGGAATGTCGTGTCCATGTCGTCGATGACTTTGTTTCGCCAGAAAACTGGTTAGAGCTTGTTGCCAACATCAAT
>SXXD01000042.1 GCA_005789685.1 Burkholderiales bacterium | reverse complement strand
TCAAGCAACCATTGTGCCCTTCGCCGCATGACAGTATTGGTTAAATCATTTTGAGAGCGAGCAAGCTCTATGGCCTGATTGAGAAGCAGCTTAAAGGCTTCTTTGTTTTGGGTTGCGACCGCCCAGTTTTCGGCTTTAGAAATCAGGGGTGCAACTTGGTTGCCTCGCCACTCAATGGCAAGATTGAAATATTTTTCTGCAGCTTCAGGTTTGCCACCTG
The DNA here is from genome assembly GCA_005789685.1 of Burkholderiales bacterium. Lineage (GTDB taxonomy): Bacteria > Pseudomonadota > Gammaproteobacteria > Burkholderiales > Burkholderiaceae_C > Limnohabitans_A. The sequence goes on along the minus strand of SXXD01000042.1, from coordinate 15,384 downwards.
GCTTTGCAAGTTCCAAAGTCCCCATCATGCTGGCCAATGCACCTTGATCGAATTGAGGATTTGCTTGCCATGCCAGCTCGGCCATACGCAACACTTCTGGCAAGTCTGCAACCACATCTGGTGAGTCTTTGGACAAGGAAATGGCACCCGCCCATGCCGTCATGGACCAATAGACCAAGCCTGTATCTTGCTTTTTAATCTTGATGGCGTGCTTGACACCTTTTCCTTGGAGGTGTCCCTTCAAATCTGGATAATGATTGGCTAAGCTTTTGAGGCCCACTGTTTTTGCACGTGTCATCATCTTGGCTGCGCGCCCTCTGAGAACACTTGCTTTTTGAATACTTTCCGATTCAACTCGGTCGGCTTCGTCCATCAAGAAGACAAACGCATACTGTGTGTAGCCACGTGTGACGGCTTCTGCGAGTTTCAAGTGATTTGGAATTTCCTGCAACAGCGATTCTGAAAGTTTCAGTTGGTAAGCACTAGCGTGCATCAACAGCTCTAAGTCATCGTCAGTAGAGCTGGTCTCTGCAGACAATAAGTCGCCAGCGCGATTCAAAAGTTGATGCTGAACTGAACACCCGCTTAGCACAGCAATCAACAAGCTGCCAGTGAAAAAAACCTTGAACAAACTGAGAATTAGATTATGCAAACTGGCACCTTTTGTCTCATCATGCGTTTCGATTGGACATTTGGAGCAATGCCAATTTTGTTTGATCTCCAAGCCGTTCTACTTTGGCCAGAAAAGCGTTGTAAACAATCAGGCATATCAAGGCAGTGCCAATGCCAATGGCCGTAGCCAGCAAAGCAGTGCCAATGCCAGCACTCACACCTTGAGGGTCTGAAATGCCGGACTTGGCCAATGCGGTGAAAGTATCAAAAATACCCAAAATGGTTCCGAGCAAGCCCAATAAAGGTGCAGCAGTCACAATGGTGTCCAACACCCAAAGGTGTTGGTTCAATTGATGCTGCACACGGATAAAGGCCTGTTCGGCTACATCGTCAGCAAGCTTTTGGGAGGCTGTGGGATGTAGGCCATTGGCAAAGGCATGGGTGACTACCTCGCCCACATCGCCTTCTTTAAATTCAGGCAATGGGGACTTGGTTTTCAATGCATTGAGGAGGCTTTTAATTTGCCCACTGGCGTGCGAGTAAAAAATCGTACGTTCAATGGCCAAGAAGACAGCCAGCCCTAAGGCGACATACAACAAATACAGCGACGCATCGTGCAAAAAAAGCATCATGCTGATGGCCTTAGAAGTCGGAACGCAATGTCACGCTGGTGAAGCGTGGTGCACCAATGTTGTAGGTAGGGTTAGAGCCTGACAATGTTCCCAAGGGCAAAGAACGGGCCGTAAAGCTAGAGCCGCTGGGTGAGTTAATGCGCTTGTATTCAGTGTTGGTCAAGTTGTCCACATTGAAGCGAATTTCAGGTGACTTGAACATCGCTGTTTCAGGCAACTTATAGCCAACTGACAAGTTCCACAGGGAGTAGGCGTCCATCGCTTGGTCGTTGACCAAGGTTGAGAATGCTTTGCCAGTGTGCTTAACTGTGAGGAGGCCAAACAAAGGACCTTCTTTGTAGCTCATAGCCAAGGCTGCCATGACTTTAGGTGTGTCAGGCATTTGTTTGCCAGCAGTGGCTTCTGTCAGTGTCGCATTGACTTTCAAGTCTTTCTTCATCAAGCTTTCGGTGTAAGTGAGTGAGCCATAAACCGAGAAATTTTTGTTCAACTTTTGGCCCAACTCAAGCTCAGCACCTTTCATGGTCACATTGCCAACGTTGTAATCCAATGAGCTCAAGCTAACGGGATCCCAAGCGGAAGCAATGCGGTCTTTGAAATCAACCATGAACACAGAACCCGAGAAGGTGGTGTCTTTGTTCTGCAAGCGATAACCTAAGTCGAAATTGGTCGAGGTCTCGATGCCAACTGTGGGGTTGCGCATGGTAGCGCCAGTGAGTGTGCCGTTTACCGATGTGCCGCCTGTGTACAAGTTAGACAGGACAAAGTTGGACGGTGCGCGGAAGTTTTCTGCAACATTGAAGAACACCGACTTTTCAGCATCTAAGTTGTATTTAGCGCCAAAGCTGGGCAGAACTTTGCTGTATGTACGCTTGATCTGATAATCCAAATCAGCACGGCCGACGCCAAAAGTGCCGGCGTTGGCATAGTTGGTGAAGTCACGTTCAATGGCCGAGTTTTTCAGGCCGACCTGAACGTTCAGCTTGTCTTGCATCAATGAAATGCTGTCTTGTACAAACAAGGAAGTGCCGGTGCTGATGGTTTTCCAGTCGCGCGCTTGATAGGGCTTGCCGTCGGCACGCAAGAGGTAAGCAGAAGTATCGTCAAGCCAAAGGTTGGCAGAGTTGCCCGCGTTGTCAATTTTCACGCGAGGGCCTGTTTGCACGTGTTGTGCACGCTCAACCCAATAGCCCACATTGATGTTGTGATTTTCAACGCGGTAGTTGGCTTTGAAAGTCACACCAGGGCGGTTGGTTTCAGTCAAGCTGCTGCCGTACACCATCACTCTGTCAAGCAAGTCACCGTCACCGTTGATATCGCGTGAACTTTGTGCCAAGGTTTGGGTAGCTGAGCGTCCCTCAGTCAGGGTGGTCAATTGGCCACCGCCTGTACCGTAGCCATACCAGAAATAGGGCTCTGCGCTCACGGTCAAGTCTTTGTTGACTTTGAATTCGGCCTTGCTGGTGAACAAATAATTGCGGAAGGGGTTGATGTTGAATTTGTAATAGCCGTCTGCAGAAGGCGACTCAAGTTGAGCCGTGCCGGCAACTGGCGTCAAGTGCTGTGGGGCCACGCTGCTGAAATCAAAGTTGCGACCAAATTGCGCAATTTGTGCATTGTTCAAGCCACGGATGTTGTTATTGATGGCGTTGTTGTACAAAAGACTGGCGCTCAAAAAGACATCGGCGTTGGGACGAGATTCAACGGCTAAATCAATGTGCTCACGGTCAGCGCCGCCCGGACCTTTGAATTTGTTCGCAGTGGTTTTGGAGTAAGACACAAACGCTTTGGTTTCGCTGGGACCAAACTTACCGGTGTCCAAGCGAACAAAGGCACGCTTATATTTCAGCATGCCTGTGGACACTGCTGCGCGCATTCCAAATTTGTCTTTAGGTGAGCAAGTCACCATGCCTAAGTTGCCACCGGAGGCGCCAACGTGAGGTGCATCTGTGTCGGTAGAACCTTGTGTCACAAACACTTCGCACAAGTTTTCTGAGTCTGTGTATTCTTGTGGGTACACGGCAAAGTTACCTGAGTCATTCACCGGGGCGCCATTGATGGTCAGGCCCATTTGATCGCCGGCAAAGCCGCGAACACGGATGCCGCCGCCAAACAGGCCAGTGGCATCGCTGCTGAATGAATTCACGCCAGGCAACAAATCAATCACTTGAAAGGCGTTGGCAGATGGATTCAGCTTTTCCATGTAAGCACGGTTCACTGAACTGCGCGCTTTAGGTGTTTCTTCTTGGGAGATCAAGCCCGAGTCAGTGGCGCCTGGTTGACCTTCCACATTGATCTTGCCCACGTCTGTGGCTTGTTGCGCCATCAGAATGGGAGAGGCAAAAGCCAAGCTGATGAGCAAGGCGAGTGGGGTTGGCTTAAATTTTTTCATAAAAACTCCTGGTAAAAAAATTAATTGAGAGGAACAAAATCAAGGGTGACGGTAAATTTGTGTTGCGACTGAGAGGCCCAACTGCCTTCAGGCCATGGCGCATAAGTGGTGCGACGCAGTGTTGACAAAGCAGCGTTGTCCAAAATGATGGAGTTGCTCGACTCATCAATGCCGGCATCTTGCAGCGCACCGTTTCGAGCCAATACAAACCAAAGTTTCACTTTGCCAGAAGGGCGTTGCAGGCTTGCTTCTCTACCAGTGGGGTAGCGCTTGTTGGCATTGAGTATTGCCCGCACGCTCACGATGTAATTGTTTTCTAAGCTGACTGAAACTGGCGGCTGCACTGCCACCTTTGGTGCTTCTTGAACAGGGGTTGCAGTCGGCAAGCTCGGGGCTGGTGTGGGTGTGGGTGTAGGTGTGGGGATGGGCCGCGGTGATTCGGCAGCGGCAGTTACTTCTCTAGCAGGTTCAATGGGTGCTGGCGTGATTGGCGCATTAGGCATCGCCAGCATTTTGGGTTTTGGTTCGGGCGGTTTGACCTGCGGCGGAGGCGTTTTAGTTGGAGGCTGAAGCAAGGGCTCAATCAGCGTTGTGGTCAGCTCCATGGCCTCTTGCGCCAACATCTCGGCAGGTCCTTTAATGGCTTGTGCCATTGAAAATACAAAGAAGACCAACAGCAATGACCCCAAACTTGAAAGTTTGTGACGCTCTTGGTTCAACCTGTCAATGAGTGGCATCATTGACGCTCACGAGCTGCAAGAGAGACCTTGCCTAAGCCTGATTTTTTGATTTCGTCCATGACGTCTATCAAGGTTTGAACTTCTGCGCCCTTGTCGCTGTTCACGATCACGGCAATTTGTTCCGCAGTACCAGCTTTTCTCTTTACTGCAGCCGACAAATCTTTAAGCTCAACATCTTTGCCATCGACCTGAATGACATTCTCTTTTCCCAAAGTGACAACAACTTGCACATCTTTGGTTCGAAGTTGTTGTACTTGAGACGAATTCGGCTGTTGTGTTTTGATGCCCAAAGCAGGAATCACATTGACACTGATAAGAACAAAGAAAACCAATAAAAACATCATCACATCGATCATGGGGATGATCTCGATGCGAGCTTTTTTTCTTTGTGTTTGCTGCCAATGGCGCATGATGCTCAACCGCGATGTAAGTAACCCACTAGCATAGAAAATTAGTGTGACAAATTCGTTACTAAGCAGGGTTAGTGCTAATTCACAACATTCGAATGCGATCTGTTGGCGCGGGCTTTAAGCCAGGGCGTTTCTGCACGTAATCTGAAAGCGCATCGACATCTAACTCACCGCCCGATAGGGTCGGTGCTTGATTGAAATGCCAAAATCCATCGCCGCCAGAAGCTAAGAAGCTGTTCATGGTTACGTTGTAAGCACGAGCCAAGTCAAGTGGCTTTTGACCGATTTGAATGTTCTGAACCCGTTGTCCTTTGGGCTGTCTGCGATCGACTTCGTATTTCAGGCCTTCAGAAGGAAACAATACTTTGGGTCTATCGAGGTTCTCAAATTGATGTTCTAACAAGTCTTTGACTTGCTGCCCCGTCATGCGCTTAACTACCAGTGTGTTGCCAAATGGCTGAACTTTAAAAAGCTGTCCAAAGTTGACGGTGCCTCCACCTTGTTGAATCAAAATGTCTGCGCGCACACCACCAGGGTTCATCAGCGCAAAATCGGATCGTCCCCGTTCTGCAGACGCCGTAGAAGACCATTGAGCATCAGCAATCAGGTTGCCTAGCCCAGACTCGCCAGAGGGCGATGCATTGCGCGTGATGGAGGTCGACAAGCGACCGACTTCTTTGAGCACTTGTACTTCCGAGGCCTTGCGATAGTCATTCACAATTTTTTCGACATCCATTTGCTTGCCGAAAAAAGGCAGGGCAGAGCTTGGCTTAACTTGGATGCCGGAGGCGTTGACAAAGGCTTCACTTTGAACAATGACATTGCTTGCAGTTTTGTTTTGGACTGTCTTAGAAATAGGGTCAATAGACAACTGGATGTGCGTGAGAAACGTGCCATATTGACCCGCGCTGGTCAAAAGAAATGGCTTGCTGGGATTGATTCTTTTGTAGTCGCAAGCGTAAGCACGGTGTGTATGACCAGAAACCACCACATCAAAACCTGTGTCAAGTTTGTTCAAAATGGGAACGATGTCGCCTGAAAGTCCGGGGCACGAAGCATCGTTAGGCCCACCTTGGATGACGCCGCCTTCATGAATGACCAAAACCAAGGCAGATACGCCTTGCGCTTTGAGCAAGGGCACCAAAGCATTGGCAGTAGCTGCTTCGTCTTCAAATTTCAAACCCTTAACGCCTTCAGGTATGACCAAGTTGGGTGTGTTTTTGAGGGTCATGCCAACAAAGCCAACTTTGATCACTTGATTTCCTTGCTTGAAAGTCTTGATGCCATAAGCCGGAAACAAAGTTTCATGGTCTGACTTTTTCACATTGGCAGCCAAGAATTCAAAGTTGGCGCCTGGAAATTGGCGATTGACTTGACACGGCTCTAGCCGAGTTAACTTTTCACAACCACCCTGGCGCATGCGCATTAATTCAGGCGTGCCTTTGTCAAACTCATGATTGCCGACGGCATTGAAATCGATACCCATGGCATTGACCGCTTCGATGGTGGGCTCGTCCAGGAAAAGCGCAGAGATGAGGGGGGTTGCACCAATCATGTCGCCTGCAGAAACAACGGCGTGTAATGGATGCAGTTTTTTGTGATGTTGTATGGCGGCAGCTAAGTAGGCAGCTCCACCTGCAGGTACTTCTGTCAAATTGCCATCAATTCGCTCCCGGACACTCAGGCTGGGGGGCTCTAAGTGGCCATGTAAATCGTTGAAAGCCAAAATACTGACATTGATCTTTTCGGTGGATGCGATGGGGAGTTCGTTCATTGGCGCACAAGCGCTCAAAAGGACTCCAGTGAAAGCGAAGACTCTTGATCTGAAGGCTGAAATTCTCATGTTAATTTTTCCAATAAGGCTTGGCCCATCTTGATGCGCTGACCCGTTGCAATGCCCTCTGCCAATTTGAAACCTTTTGGAACAAATACCAGAATGGTGGAGCCGTGTTGAAACCAACCCAACTCTTGGCCTTTGTAAGATTGGATAGCGCAAGGAATTTCATTGGGGCCTGTGTAATCGACATGGAACAACAAATTGACAGCGTGCAAGCGCAAGCTGGCGACCAAGATGGCCGCTACGGGCACCATGATCATGGGCGTTCCGTCAGTCAGTTTGAAATTCAGAACAGCCCGTTCATTTTTGCAAAAGAGTTGCTCTACACGTTTTAAGGCAATGGGGTTGACGTTCCATGTGTCCCCAGAAATGTGAGTCACGTGGGTGAGCGTTGCATCTGCTGGCGCATGAAATCGGTGGTACATGCTGGATGTCAGGCGCAATGTCACGTAAGTGCCATTTTTCAAGGATTCAACCAACTCGCCAGTCCTGGGCGTGAAGCCCATCAAGCTGGAAAGGCTGTAGGGGAAGCCTTTGGCTTGAAAGACTTGGGTGTGATCAATGTCGCCACATTCGCCCACAATGGCATCACAGGGGCTACTCAGGATCTCATTGCGCATGTCAATGGTCCTAGAACCTGGCTTAAGTTCGCGAACAAAGCAATCATGCATGCTGTCAAATTTGGTTTTTGAAGCCTCTCTCAAGTCAAGATCTGAAAATAACTTCCAAACGCCAATTGACAAGTCCCGGACGATCGGATTTTTAATTTGACTCCACCAACCCATGAACCGTGTCAGTGTGATGCGTGGAATTCGATTGGTTAACAGGAAATTCAGGTCTTCTTGTGAGCTAATTCTTTGAATTAATTGTTTCATTTTCATTTTCTTGTCACGAAATTTAAATAAAAAGATGACTTCAACCACTCATCTTCGGATTCAACGTGTCTACACAACTTGCTTTGTCCATTGGTGCAATTGCACTCTTATTCCCTTTTGTAAAAAGACGGCTAGAGTTGTCGTTTGCCAAGCACCCGTCATTAACAGGTCACTCCAGAATGGCAAAACGCGTGGTCTCCTTTTTGCCTGGCTACGAGTTCAAGGAAGACCAATTCTTCTCATGTGATGGTGCTCCAGAGTCTGTGGCTGCTAATCGACGTTCTGCGTTTTACCAGCTGGCAAATTTGTTACAGACACGGCACGTCAAAAGCATCGAAATGACAGCCGAAGCGCGTGAAATCATTTCTGATTTGCAGTTCACGGGCGCGTACCGCGTTCCATTTCAATTCAGCCCACTGGTGCGACAACACTTGAAAGTAGGTGCATTTATACAGTCCGCAGATGGCGTATTTGTGACAGACCAAGATGGGCAGCGGTTTTACGACTTGACGGGCTCTTACGGCGTCAACGTTTTTGGCGCTGATTTTTACAAAGAATGCATGAAACTAGGATCGGAGAAGGTTGAAGCAGTAGGCGCAACTTTAGGGGCCTACCACCCATGTGTTGCTTTTAACGTGAAGCGCTTGAAAGAAATTTCTGGTCTCGATGAGGTGTCGTTTCACATGTCGGGCACGGAAGCTGTCATGCAGGCTGTCAGGCTGGCAAGGTATCACACAGGTCGTAAAAACTTGGTTCGTTTTTGTGGTGCGTACCATGGCTGGTGGGAAGATGTGCAGCCAGGACCCGGCAACCCGATGCCACCCCGTGAAACATACACACTGAGGGACATGCATGAAAACTCTCTCAAAGTGCTGCGTACCAGATCTGACATTGCATGCGTCCTGATCAACCCCTTGCAAGCGCTTCACTTAAACCAAGGCGCGCCAGGCGACTCTTCCTTGGTCGATAGCAGCCGCAGGGCGACATACGATCGGGAAGCTTACACAGCTTGGTTGAAAAAGCTGCGCGAAGTCTGTACCGAACGCAACATCGTGCTCATATTTGACGAGGTTTTCTTAGGATTTCGTTTGGCAAAAGGTGGTGCCCAAGCGTATTTTGGCGTTCAAGCCGACTTGGTCACGTATGGCAAAACCTTGGGCGGCGGTTACCCAGTGGGCGTGGTGTGTGGCCGTGCCGATTTGATGAAGCGATTTCGCTCAGAAAGGCCCGCTGACATTTGTTTTGCGCGCGGTACATTCAACGCGCACCCACACGTCATGGGTGCCATGTCTGTCTTTTTAGAAAAAATTGAAACACCTGAAATATCAGCTGTTTACGACAATTTGGACAACACTTGGAACCAAAGGCGCGAGCGTTTTAATCAGGTGATGACTGAAAAAGGACTGCCTTTGCGGGCTGCCAATATGTCGAGTGTCTGGAGCCTCTATTACACGGACACAAGCCGTTACAACTGGATGCTTCAGTACTACCTGCGCTCTGAAGGATTGGCGCTCAGTTGGGTCGGCACCGGTCGTTTGATTTTCAGCTTGAATTACTCAGATGCAGACTTTGAAGAAGTGTTGCGTCGATTTGTGGCGGCTTGTGAGTCTATGAAATCAGCGCAGTGGTTTTGGGCCCCACCTGAGCTGTCCAACAAGCTGATCCGCAGATCGATTTTGAAAGAAATGTTTCAAAAACGAGATGCAATGAAAGTTTAAAAATGAGACCCGTGTGAAGCTTGCGCATGGCACTGCTATTCACTAATTTTTTGAGGGTGAAAGCAGTGCTTAATTGACTACTGCAATCTTTATCACTGTTTTTGGATTAAGGACATAACCTGGACAGTCGTACCTCTCAATGTCTTCACCCGAAATAGGAAAAGCACCGCAATTCGATAATTTTCTAAAAGGCGAGTTGTAGATGCCGCATTGGAACTTGTCCTCCGGTATGGGCTCTAGAAAAAAACACTGTTGATTCAGGCAGCAACTGCCGCATTGGGTGCAAGAACCTGAAATTTGACTCGACTCATTCAAGCGCACAGCAAAAAATGATTCAAAGTACCTTCTCACAGGTCCCTGTGAAAGGGCCTTGTGGTGAATTCTCAACTTCTGAATTGTTTCGCGATAGTTGAGAATGTACTTGGGTTTTAAAAATATAAAACCAAAGATAAAGGGCAAAACTGGCAAGGCAACTTTGGCAAGCAGCAACAATGCTTTGGCCGGAACTTGAATGAATGTATTTTTCAAAACAAAGCTTTTTGAGTGACGATTGAATGGAAAACTTGTGAAAATTCTATGCTTCTCGTGTTTCAAATCGATGACGAGATGTTATTTTTCCCGATCAGGCAATCCACTCAATGATCAGCGTTTGAAATACAAAATGCCAATCTGGCCTGATGCAATTTCGTTAAAGCCTGAAATTCTTTTGAGCTTAGCAATGGGTTGGGAGATGGCAAATGAAGAATACCAAGCCCAATGTCTTGAAAGTGATTGCTTGAAAGTTAAACCCGCACTGACCTTCTGAAAACCTGTAGTGACAAGGTTTAACGGTCCTGTTTTGAATTGAGAACCAGAATTTCGCCAATGTTCTGCTGTGGCCCAAGTGCTGTCAGCATGAAGAATTAACTCACTCTGCTGAAACACTGGCCAGGCGTATGACAATCCTAGGTTAAGAGTGGTGCCGTCCCCTTTGTTCAAAACATCTTGTGTCCAATCTGCATTGAATCGCCAACGTTGATTGATCTTGCGATGCAACATGACGCGTGTTCGCAAAGTGTTTTTACCACCCTCGAAAACATCAAAAGACTCACCCGTGCCCACGTTGTGAACGCGCATAGAAAGTCCGATGTTCAAATCTTGTTCATCCATGACTTGATAACTAAGTGTTGGCTCACTGCCAAACTGGCCTAAATTCCGCCAAGCGCGACCATCGCCTATGCCCAGTTGCCACTTGCCGTAGCGCAGCCCAATTACGGGTCTGACGCGTGCCGTGTTTTGCCAATCACCCAGGTCATTGGACTTCAGTCTTGTGCCAAGGGTGTAATAGAGTTGGTCGGATTCGCTGATAACAGGAGATGCCTCAGTGGAGCTGTTTTGTGCGTTTGCCGTGGACGGAAATAGGATGATGCTGAAAATGATGACAACCAAGCAAAGTGCATGAAAGATCATTTGCTTAAGGGCATGCATCGGGTGAATCATCAAGTCAGTTTTACGCTTACAAGGTTAAATCCATGTGACAAAATGAATTATTTGGAAATTCAATTTAAGTCATGAATTTGCAATGAAGTATCAAGATGATGTTACGAGAGGAGTCAAGATATGAATCAACAAGCTCAAATCGATGCCGAGCAAATGCGCAAAATCCGTGAAGACATTCTGGATTCTATTGATGAAGAACTAGAGATGGCCCTTGAGGACGGTGTCAATGAGAATGACCCCTTGGCCAGTGCTGAAGAAAAAGTGGCGCGTGCTCACTATTTTCGCGAACTTCTTCGATTGCAAGGGGAGCTGGTCAAATTACAAGACTGGGTTGTTGCAACCAAGCAAAAAGTTGTCATATTGTTTGAAGGCCGTGACGCGGCCGGCAAAGGTGGCGTGATCAAACGCATTACCCAGCGATTGAATCCTCGTGTTTGCCGTGTTTCAGCATTGCCAGCACCCAACGACCGTGAAAGAACCCAGTGGTACTTTCAGCGGTATGTTTCGCATTTGCCTGCAGCTGGTGAGATCGTCCTGTTCGATCGAAGCTGGTACAACCGAGCTGGTGTCGAAAAAGTCATGGGTTTTTGCTCAGACGAAGAGTATGAAGAGTTCTTTCGCACCGTGCCAGAATTTGAAAAAATGCTTGCACGAAGTGGCATCACACTCCTTAAGTACTGGTTCTCAATCACTGACGATGAACAGCATGCGCGTTTTCTAGGCCGAATCCACGATCCACTCAAACAGTGGAAGCTCAGCCCAATGGACTTGGAAAGCCGCAGGCGCTGGGAAGATTACACGCGTGCTAAAGAAACCATGATTGAGCGCACACACATTCCTGAAGCGCCTTGGTGGGTGGTTCAAGCCGTGGATAAAAAGAGAGCGCGCTTGAATTGCATTGATCACCTGCTGGGACAATTCAATTACCACGAGGTGCAGCACGCTGAAATTGAGCTACCTGCGCGCGTTAGAAACCCAGACTATATTCGGCACCCAGTTCCTGAAGACATGATCGTGCCTGAAAAATATTAAGAGAGTTGGTAAAAAGTCACGGCTGAAAGTGTCAAATTCATGGCACTGTCATCTCTTGACATCATGATGACACCTGTCAATTTCATTACAGGTGAGTACTTTGAAACATATCCATCCTCGTCGCGACTTTCTCATTAAAGTCAGTTCTATTTCTGCCGTTTTATCGACTGGCGGTATTCTGAGTGCATGCGGAAGCAGCGAATCTCCCATGGTCAATTTTGACTATGGCGTTGCCAGCGGTGATCCACTGAGTGACCGCGTCATTTTGTGGACACACGCCAAGTTCCAAGGCCTTTCGGACGCTGTTAACCTCACATGGCAGGTTGCTGCAGACCTCGAGTTTTCAAAGATTCTGGTTTCTGGTTCTGCACAAGCCAACGCAGAAACTGGTCACACATGCAAAGTAGACGCAACTGGCCTTCTGCCCAATCAGACCTACTTTTACCGCTTTCAGGCTGGCCAGCACAACTCTCCGATTGGCAAAACAAAAACCTTGCCTGTTGGTGCTGTGAGCGATGTGAAGTTGGCTGTGATGTCCTGCTCGAATTACCCATCAGGATTCTTCAATGTGTATGCTGAAGTTGCCCGTTCCGATGCAGATGTTGCCATTCACTTGGGCGACTACATTTATGAATATGCTGCAACTGGCTACGCCTCTGAGAAAGCCGCAAGTCTAGGCCGAACCTCTGTTCCAGCCAACGAAATTTTGACTTTGAGTGATTACCGCTTGCGACATGCGCAATACAAGTCTGATGCAGATTCAAAGCAGCTTCATGCCAGCAAGCCCTTGATTGCAGTTTGGGACGATCATGAATTTACGAACGACACCTACAAAGATGGTGCGGAAAATCACACGCCTGCAACCGAAGGTGCGTTTGCAGCCCGTAAAGCTGCTGCCCTTCAGGCCTATCACGAATGGATGCCCATTCGCACAGGTACAGACAAGAGCAAGATTTACAGAAGCTTTAACTTCGGCAACTTACTGAGCTTGCACATGCTCGATACGCGTTTGATTGGGCGCGATCAACAAGTTGAAATTACCGACTTGATCAATCCAGCGAAGCAAGCAAGAGCGCTGGCAACTTTGTCATCACCCACAAGACAATTGATGGGCGCAGAGCAAGTTCAGTGGCTGCAGACTCAGATGGCTACTTCAACCGCAACTTGGCAAGTGCTTGGCCAACAAGTTTTGATGGCCAGAATGGAGTTTCCATTAACCATTCTGCAAGCCTTGAATCCATCGGACACCAGTCCACAAGCGCAAGCGGCCGGTCAACAAGCCATCACAGACTACCTCACAGCCAAGGCAAAACAAGCGCAAGGCTTTCCCATCACAGCAACAGAAACAGCCTTGTTGAACCAGCCTAAACTGGGTTACAACTTGGATGCATGGGATGGCTATCCAGCTGCTCGTGAAATTCTCTTGTCGACAGCTGCACAGCTGAAAAAGCGATTGGTTGTTTTGGCGGGCGATACACACAATGCCTGGCACAGTGATTTGACATTGATGTCTGGCCAGAAAGTGGGCGAAGAGTTTGCTACATCCAGCGTAAGCTCTCCTGGACTGGAAGCCTATTTGTCTTTACCACCCGCGCAAGTTAAAGCTATTTTTGAAGGCGTAGTCAAGGATTTGAAGTGGATGGATTCATCTCGCCGTGGCTATCTTAAATTGACTATTTCTACTGCTCAAGTTCAAGGTGAGTGGTTGTTCATTGACACCATTTCAAGCAGAACCTACAAAGTCAATACACCCACTGCTGCTGAAAAGCGCGTTTACATTGCCTGATTGCGTTGCACGACTGCAAAGTTTTAGGACATAAAAAAACCGCTCTGATCAGAGCGGTTTTTTTTGACTTTCAAAGTATCAGTGGTACATCTGCTTTGGATTGTTGTCTATCAATTCGCCTTTGAGCAAATACAAAGGTGCTTTGTGGTACAGAACAATATCGTGAAAGGGATCGGTGATAATTTTTGTCATCCAAACCAAGCCTGTTTGCACATCTTTCAAGAAGAACAAATGAATGGTTCTGAAAAGCAAGCCTGCAACACCCAAAATAAGCCATGATGCGCCAACTTGCCTAACCCATTCTGTCAAATTATCCCAAGGCTCAATCATGCCGAACAAACCAGGCTCAACGTAGAGCACCATGGGCAAAATAGCCCAGATGCTTAACAAAACAACTTTGCGGCTCAAGTTGTAGCCAACTTTGATTTCTTCCTTGTGTTCTTGTGTGGCTTGGTTAATCTCATCGTAACCCAATGGCTCGAAGAAAAAGTGTCCAGATTGACGAGTGGTCATAGACACCAACCAAGCAATCAGTGCAGAAATGACAGGGTCAATGAGCAGGAATGCATAGGCAACCACAAAACTAATGGCACTGATGAAGTGCAATGATTGATTAATTCGGCTGTGATGGTAGTAACGGTGGTCGTCAAAACGCTGAATTCTCAAGGCTTCGAAAAATGTAGTCACATCGTCTCCTGGTGTGAAATTTGGGGCAGCACGAATTGTGCATCAGACGATCATTGACGCAAATGATGAAATTTCAATGACAAACGAATCTTGTCATTGAAATTTCATCATTTATTTATTTCTTAACCTGATTGTCATCAAGTTGTTAAATAGAGATTGGATGATTTAGGCATGGAAAACTCAATTGAAACTGCCATCGTTGTAGAAGATTATCCTGCCACACGGCCTTCACTGCGCATTGCGGTTGTCACTGAAACATGGCCCCCTGAAGTCAATGGTGTGGCCATGACGTTGGCTAAATTGGTTCAAGGCTTAAGCCACAGAAATCACGACGTACAACTGATTCGTCCACGTCAAACAAAAACCGATTCTCCCATGAGCGATTCATCTCTTGAAGAGGTGTTGATGCGTGGCATGCCTATACCCAGGTATCCTGAATTAAAGTTGGGTTTGCCTAGCAAGAAAACCCTCGTCAAAACTTGGACATTGCGCCGGCCAGATGTGGTGCACATTGCAACCGAAGGTCCTTTAGGATGGTCTGCATTGCAAGCAGCCAAAGTTTTAAAACTTCCGGTGACCTCTGACTTCAGAACCAATTTTCAAAGTTATTCTAAACACTATGGTGTGGGATGGTTGCGCAAACCTATCGTTGCTTATTTGCGTAAATTTCACAATGCAACCGCTTGCACCATGGTGCCCACAAGGGAGTTGATGCGGACCCTGAGTCAGAATGGCTTTGCCAATCTCAAGGTTGTGTCGAGAGGGGTCGACACAAAACTATTCAACATTTCCAAACGCGACACAAGCTTGAGAAGTTCTTGGGGAGCCACAGACGACACCAAGGTTCTGATTTCGGTGGGCAGAATGGCCCCTGAAAAAAATTTAGACCAAGTTCTCAAAACTTATGAGGCCCTTAAGGTCACAGGCCAAGCGTTCAAGTTGGTCATGGTGGGTGATGGCCCCTTGAAAGAGCAATTTCAAAAGCGCTGTCCAGAAATTATTTTCCCTGGCATGTTGTCACAGTCAAATTTGGCTGCTTACTATGCAAGTTCAGATTTATTTATTTTCCCTAGTCAAACTGAAACCTTTGGCAATGTGACTTTAGAAGCACTTGCAAGTGGTATCCCTGTTTTGGCATTTGATTGCGCAGCTGCCAGAGATTGGGTGCAAACGGGCGTCAATGG
>SXXD01000241.1 GCA_005789685.1 Burkholderiales bacterium | reverse complement strand
TGAAGTTTACGAAGGACATTTACCAGCGCAATTACAAGAACAAGCAGTCGCTGCAGCACGCTCGATTGCCGAAGGCGTGAATTATGTGGGCGTGTTGTGCGTTGAGTTTTTTGTATTGCAAGACGGTAGCATGGTAGTCAACGAAATGGCCCCGCGTCCGCACAACAGTGGTCACTACACACTGGATGCTTGTGATCAATCGCAATTTGATTTGCAAGTTCGCACCTTGGCTGGTTTGCCCTTGACGCAGCCTCGCCAACACAGCGCTGCCATCATGCTCAATTTGTTGGGCGATATATGGTTCGATGTGAACAGCGCTATGCGATTGCCAGATTGGTCTGCGGTTTTGGCATTGCCGGGCACGCACTTGCATTTATATGGCAAGACTGAAGCGCGCAGAGCGCGCAAGATGGGACACCTCACTGTCACAGGTGCTTCGGTTAAAGAGGTTCGTGATGTAGCCTTGAAGGCGGCAGCTATCTTGGGCATGGAAGCTTTTTGAATGACGCGCTAACGACTTCGCACCTTGACCGTTCTTCTACAGCACCCCTAACTCACCCATCCGCTCATGATCATCTCTGGCAGTAACCCTGTACATGTGCAACAAGCAGTCGATGCTTTGTGTGCAGGCGAACTCTTGGGTTTGCCAACGGAAACAGTTTATGGTTTAGCGGCAGATGCCAGCAACGAAACTGCTGTTGCCAAGATTTTTAAAGCCAAAGGCAGGCCCTCCAATCATCCTTTGATTGTTCACGTGGCTTCAGTGGCTGAAGTGAATCAATTTGCCAGTAACGTTCCCGACTTTGCACAAAAATTAATGGCGCAATTTTGGCCGGGACCGCTCACCCTCATCTTGCCTCGACGAGCAGAGATGGCCGCAGCTGCAGCGGGCGGACAAAACTCTGTGGGCCTGCGTTGCCCTTCACATCCAGTCGCAGTTGAAGTGCTGAAGGCTTGCGCCGCAAAAGGTGTCTGGGGTTTAGCTGCACCCAGTGCCAATTTGTTTGGCCGCGTCAGCCCCACCAGTGCTGTCCATGTGCAATCAGAATTCGGTGATGTCTTGCTCATTTTGGATGGCGGCGAATGCGAGGTTGGCATTGAGTCCAGCATTGTCGATTGCACCCGAGGTGTGCCTGTGTTGTTGCGTCCCGGCCAAATTAGCCGCACCCAAATTGAACAAGCATGCGGCTTGAAATTGGTGGATCCAGAAACATTGAACTCAGAGGCGCCGCGTGCCTCAGGTACTTTGGAGTCGCACTATGCGCCCACCGCGAAAGTGAGATTGATGAGCACAGCCGATTGGCAAAAAGCCTTGGTAGCTTTGGGGCCTCATACACAAAACTTGGCGCTTTGGTCTGTTCAAAAACCTTCTTATGAACTGATAGGCGCTGGTTTTTATTGGCGTGCCATGCCTGCAGATGCAACGCAAGCGGCGCACGACTTGTTCAGTGTGTTGCGTGATTTTGATGCCAGAGGCGTCCGTACCATTTGGATTGAAACGCCGCCCAACACCCCCGACTGGGAAGGTGTGAGCGACAGGTTAAAGCGCGCAGCTGCTTGATTCGCTGGTCACTCGCAATCAAATGCATTGACAGCATTTGTAGGTTGACATACTATAAATGGTATGTCACGATGATCTCATGTGGGAAATCCAAGAACATCGTCGGGTCGAAAAGCAACTCTCAAAACTCGTGCCCATAGAGATTTTGAAGCGCTATGAAACTTGGAAAAACATTGCAACACTTTCAGGCCCTGCAGGTTTGAGGCGCATCAAAGGGTTCCGTGATGAGGCTCTCACAGGTAAGTGGTTTGGCTATCGTTCATCTCGTTTAAGTTTGAAGTGGCGAGTCATTTACCAAGTGATCGCTAAAGTTTTATGGATTCAGGTTGTTGAGGTAACGCCACATGACTACGAAAAGAACTGATATGCCAGTATTTAAACCAGCTAAAAAAAGAGTTGAAGTTTCTGTTGGCGAAACGCTTCGAATCTTGCGAGAACTTCAAGAACTCAGCCAGGGGCAATTGGCTGAAATCACTGGCATACCGCAGCCCACCATTTCGGCCATTGAAAATGATCGCATTAATTTAGGCGTAGAACGTGCCAAAATTTTTGCGACAGCTCTTCAATGTCACCCAGCAGTTCTTGCATTTCCAGGATGGGAAAGTCCATCCCAGAAACAGACATCTAATCAACGGCAAATAAAAAATACATTCAAAGAACAAATTGCGCGCGCTTAATAACGCATGCCCACGCCCAAGCTAATGCCGATGGGGTTGAGGGTAATATCCAAGGTTTGACCGGTGGACAAAGTGTTGCGAGTTTTAAGAGGTGTTTTGGTAATGGCACCATCCACAAACCAACGCTCATCAATTTTGTACGATGCGCCCACTTGCATGGTTGCGGCGAATTTTGATTGAATGGACAGGGTCGTTGGCATAAGCGGTGTGCCACCTGTGAGCCCAGAAAGCACGGCAGTGGCGTGCTCGCCATCGAACTTGGCATAGGTGACACCCAAGCCTAAGTAAGGACGAAACAAGCCACCAGCTTCACCAAAACGGTATTGCACCATCACCGTGGCAGGGATGGCCTTGGTATCGCCAATTTTGCCAACGCCCGCAATGCTGCCTGTGCCATACAAGTTGTGCTTAAAAGGCAAAGCAAGTGGCAAATCAATGGCCACACTGTTGCTCAGCATGTACGTGATGCCGCCTGAAAGTTGGGTGCTGTTGCTCACACCGGTTTGAACACCCGTGAGCGAAGGCGCTGACAAATTACCACTGGTGACTTGCGGTGCAAGTTGCGTGATGCCGCCGCGAACCAGCCAACTTCCCTGTGATTGCGCTTGCGCAGCAGAGCCTAAGGTGAGTGCAGTGAGAGCAGTGAGTGCTGTGATTGCTGACAGCGCAAAGCAGAATTTAGATTTCATAATGTTTCTCCTTCGCTTAGATTTACAGCCAACCTGCTGTGGCCAAAGACTTCGCAACCAACTGGCTCAGCAGTTGGTAGCCCAAAGGTGTGGGATGGAAGCCGTCTGAGAAACCATAGGTTTGCCACCAGTTGCTGCCACCCGTTGCGCCTGCTGGCGGCGTCATGGCTGACAAGGCTGCTGCTGTACAAGTTTGGAAGTTGTAGGAAGGCAAACCGTCAGAACCCATGCCTGTGATGGGGCAGGCAGGGGTGGTCACATTGGTTAAACCATATTGCGCAGGGTTGGCAATTTGATCGTTGAATGCGGTGTAAAAGTCGACCAACACAATGCGTTTGTCGTTGGCCACCAAAGTGGCAAGGCGTGCATTGAAGGCTTCGACCCAAGACTT
>SXXD01000240.1 GCA_005789685.1 Burkholderiales bacterium | reverse complement strand
GTCGTAGCAAACCATGACGGCGCAGCCTTTGTAATCAATGCCGTACTCGGTGTTGTCGTAGCCAATGCGCTTGATGGTGTCGCGCGCCACTTGGATGTAGTCGACGTGGGCGTTGGTGGTAATTTCACCAGCTAAAACCACCAAACCGGTGTTGGTCAGCGTTTCGGCGGCCACCCGGCTGCGCGGGTCTTGTTCAAAGATGGCGTCGAGAATGGCGTCTGAGATTTGATCGGCGACCTTGTCGGGGTGACCTTCGGACACGGATTCAGAAGTAAAAAGATAGTCATTCGCCATGAGGGTTCTCCTAAAGTTTGGCATGCATGTTGATCTGCGCTGCCAGGAGCTTTGGGCCTCGGCGAACGCTTTAGCAGATTTGTCCGAAGACAAGGCACAATTCGGGGCATGCTTGGCATGCTGTAAGAATGTGTGTGTCGCCCTGCAAGTTGCTCTGTTTAACTCAGCGACATGCGTAGTTTACCAAACATAAAATGATTTTTTGGTTTCGTTTTTTTTCCCACTGGCCTTTGTGGGCTTTGCACGCCCTTGGGCAGGCCGTTGGCTGGCTGGCTTGGCTGTTGTCCAAAACCTATCGCCAACGCTTTTTAGCCAACGTCAAAACGGCAGGCCTCGGCTTTTCCCAAGCGATGGGGGCAGTGGGGCAGGCTGGTTCGATGTCGACCGAACTGCCGCGTTTGTGGATGGGAAAAAGCCCCAGCGTGCAATGGGCTGAGGGGTCTTATTTGCAAGTTGAAAAAGCCTATGCCGCGGGCCAAGGCGTTTTATTTTTAACGCCTCATTTGGGCTGCTTTGAAGTGAGTGCGCAGGCTTTGTGTGCCTCCTTCAGTCAAAAATATGGGCCCCTGACTGTGCTCTTTAGGCCTGCTCGCAAAGAAGGTTTTGGCAAAGTCATGGAAGCTTCCCGCGCGCGTCCGGGGCTGGAAACGGCACCTACCACCTTGGCGGGTGTGAGGCAGATGATCAAAGCCCTTCGCGCTGGCAGATCGGTGGGCCTGCTGCCAGATCAAGTGCCGCCGCAAGGCATGGGGCAATGGGCGCCCTTCTTTGGTAGGCCTGCGTACACCATGACATTGGCAGCCAGATTGGCTTTGCAAACAGGGGCCAAATTGATTTTGATTTGGGGCGAGCGACTGCCTTGGGGGCAAGGCTATCGCATTCATGCCAGTGAACTAGGCACCCAAGATGCGGATGACGTGGAGGCACTGGTTTTGCAAATCAACCAGGCCATGGAGCGCTTGATTTTGTCGCGCCCTGATCAGTACCTTTGGGGCTATGCCCGTTACAAGCAGCCTAGGCAGGAGTCCACCGCGTGACGCGATTGTTTGTGGGCCTCATGCGTTTGTTGTCGCACATGCCTTTGCGTGGCATCCGTGTACTAGGACATTTTTTAGGCTGGCTGCTGTGGCTCAAGATGAAAAGTCGAAAGCACATTGTGCAGACCAATTTGAGGCTGTGCTTTCCTGAAAAACCCATTGAAGAAATCAAACAACTGACCCGCGCGCATTTCGTTCAATTTGCACAGTCCTTGCTAGACAGAGCATGGCTCTGGCATGCCCCTTTGTCGGTTGTTGAGTCGCGCTTGAAATGGCTTGGTACCCCTGCTGCTTTTTCTCAATTGGCGGCCGACACACCTAAGATTATTTTGGCGCCCCATTTCGTTGGACTCGATGCAGGTGGCTTGGCGCTGACTTTAAAAGCCAGCAAACCTGTGGCATTTATCTTTGTGCCACAGCACAACAAAGTGATGGACGCTTGGGTGAATGAAGGACGTCAACGCACAGGCAATGTGAAGCCCTATTTTCGCCATGAAGGGGTGAAGCAAATCATGAGCGGTTTAAGGCGTGGTGAGATTTTGCATTTGTCACCCGACATGGACTTTGGGCCAGATGAATCCCTCTTTGTGCCGTTCATGGGTGTGGCCGCGGCAACAGTCCCTTCATTGTCACGATTTGCGCGTTCAGGGCGTGCGCAGGTGCTGACACTGGTCACACGCATGACGCCGCAAGGTTATGAAATGACTTTGCATGAGGCTTGGGACAACTTCCCCACAGTCAATTTATTCGACGACACCCTCAGAATGAACGCTGAATTGGCCGAACACATTCGCGCTACGCCATCGCAGTATTACTGGGTGCATAAGCGTTTTAAAACACGCCCAGAGGGTGAAGCATCGGTTTACAAAAAAGCCGCAATTTCACGCTGAACAAGTTCAGGGTGTTCGTGCACCACCCAGTGCGAGGCATCTTCAATGGGCACATAAGTGAGCTTGTTAATATAGGCGTCTAAGCCAACATTCAAATTGGGCAGCAAGGCGACATCTTGCATGCCCCAAAGCAACAAGGTGGGCAACGTGATGCGCAACATCTCGTCAGGCAAAGTCAAATTTTGCAAGACATGCTCACCAGGTTTGCTGGGTTTGAGGGGCGATGCCGCGTAGAAGTTAAGGCCGCCCTGCAAGCCACATGACCAAGCCGCTTTGTATTGCGCTTTGACTTCGGGTGTTAACCAAGTGGGCTTCACGCCTTTTTCAAAGAAGGCAAACAGCATTTCAAATTCATTGGCACTGAGTTCGGCAGCAGCTTGCGGCTCACAAAAATAATTCATGTAAGCACTGGCCTCAATTTGCGCTGGATGGTCTTTTAAATCGCGCAGAAAAGTACCAGGATGCGGCGAGTTGATGATGATGAGTTTGTGCATCAACTGAGGCATTTGATTGGCAAGGTTCCAAGCCACGCCGCCGCCCCAGTCATGGGCGACCAAGGCTTTAAGGGGTGAAGTGCCAGATTCAATTTGAATCAGCGCGGCAATGTCTTGCACCAAAAATTTAGCACGGTAAGCAGACACCTCGGCGGGATGACTCGATTTTTCATAGCCGCGCAAATTTGGCGCCACGCATCGATAGCCACCATTCGCAGGTTTCGAAAAGTGCAGCAACATGTCGTCCCAGACAAAAGCCGCTTCAGGGAAGCCGTGCAAGAACAGCAAGACGGGTGCACCCTTGGGCCCTGCCGCACGGCAACTTAAGTGAATGCCGTGAGGCAATGTTTGCTGCCAAGTCTCAATCATGGGTAACATCCGCTTCCGGTTCGTGCGTCCAATCCCACATCAATTGGGCCAAGTCTTCAACGCCTTGTTTTTTGAGGGCAGAGAAAAGTTTGGCTTGTCCACCGCCCGCTTGCAATTTGGCAATCGACAAGGCCTTGGCGCCTTCTGATCGGGTTAGCTTGTCTGATTTGGTCAGCAGTACCAAAAAGTTCAAACCCTCTTCGACCCGGGGCCGAATGACTTCGAGCAAGACCTCGTCAAGTTCGGTCATGCCCAATCTGGGGTCGCACAACAGGACGATGCCTTTGAGGTTTTCCCGTGTGACCAAATAATTGGCCATGACTTTTTGCCAGCGCAATTTGTCTTGTTTGGGCACCGCAGCATAGCCATACCCCGGCAGATCGGCCAAAACAGCGTCTGTCACCCCT
>SXXD01000007.1 GCA_005789685.1 Burkholderiales bacterium | reverse complement strand
TGTTCGTTCAATGAAAAAGTGTGTGGAAACTTCCAAGCCTCGAATGGATGCGTAATAGGGATGGGCTTCCCAGTCGAGTTGATTGGTAAAGAGTTGTTGAACGGCGCCCGTGCCAAACTCCCCGGGAGGGAGGCTGATTGAATGAATGACTAGCAAATCAAGAGTGGCGCTAGGGGGGCGTGGGCCAAAGTTGGGCGACTCGCATTTTTCAGCGCCTTGGCACCAGCCCTGTTGCCAATTGTCAAAGCTCATGGCACTTAGGCCAACTGATCGCCTGCGGCTTGGCGATGAGATTCTGAGCAATAACGACCGACGCGGCCTTTTGTCATGTCTGATTCGGGCAGGTGAACACCGCAATGATCACAGGCGTGCATGGCGCTAGGTTCTTGCAAGTCAACTTTGGCTTTGCCATTGCCATTGCCTTGGGATGCAGCATTTTGAGCCTTGTCTTGCTGTTTCTCTTTGAATGCATTCAGACGGTTTCTGCGCCACAACCAAACCCCAAACAAAACAGCCAGTAAAAAAAAGAAGATTTTCAAAGGCTGCGTCCTAAAATGACTTCAAGCACAAAGCGCGACCCAGCGTAAGCGAACAGTAAAAATGCTGAGCCTGTGTAGAGCACCCGCACAGCACGCCGGCCACGCCAACCAAACTGATGGCGGCCGAGCAAAAGAGCGCCAAAGGTGAGCCAAGACAAAACAGAAAACACGGTTTTGTGATCCCACTTCCAATGAACGCCTGCGGCGCCGTAAAGCTGTTCGCCAAAAACAAAGCCTGCGATCAGGGTGAAGGTGAGCAAAATAAAGCCGATAAGCACAAATCGGAACATCAGGCGCTCAAGGGTGAGCAAGGGCAGGCCGCTTTGGTTTTCGTTGCCTTTTCGAATTTCAATTTCGGCGCTGGTCATAAGGGCGGCGTGAACCACGGCGGCTGCAAACATGCCATAGGACGCAATGCCCAAAGCCCAGTGCAAGGGTAACCATATAGAAGCAGAGACCTGAAGTGGTTGACCTGGGAAGTACCAAGACAATGCCACCGCTGCGCTACCCAAAGCGGCCATGACCCAACGCGCTTTGAACTTCGGAAAGAATTGGCTTTCAACCGTATAAGCTGTCAAAACCCACCAGACTGTGACGGACAAGGCGGGTGCGAAGCCAAATCGGGGTGTTTCGCCCCAAAGCCCAAGCCCCAGCGTGAAAGCGTGCATGAGCCATGCCAACCAAAGGTATCGACGAGTCAAATTGGGGCCCATTCGATCCGCCACAAGAGCGGGAATGACATAGGCAATGATGGTCAAAAGTGACAACCACATCGCCAATTCAGAGGGACTGGCTAAAATCATGCTTCCTAGTTTAGCGTTTTGAGCCGCTGCAATCTGGCAATGGGCTCAAAAGCTAGCGGTTTATGAAAATTTTTCTTTATGGCCTCCGCTCTCACCGACAAACTCTCGCAACTTGTTAAGCAAATCAGCGGACAAGCAAGGATCACGGAATCCAACGTGTCTGACATGCTGCGGGAAGTTCGCATGGCGCTTTTGGAAGCCGACGTGGCCTTGCCGGTCGTGCGCGATTTCATTGCCCGCGTCAAAGAAAAGTCCTTGGGTCAAGAGGTCTTGGGCTCTTTGAAGCCGGGCCAAGCCTTGGTGGCCATTGTGAACCGCGAGTTGGCTGCCACCATGGGCGATGGTGTGGCCGATATCAATTTGGCGGCGCAACCGCCGGCGGTGATTTTGATGGCGGGCTTGCAGGGTGCTGGTAAAACCACCACCACGGCCAAATTGGCCAAGCACCTGATTGAGAAGCGCAAGAAAAAAGTACTGACCGTGTCGGGCGACGTTTACCGACCTGCGGCCATAGAGCAGCTCAAAACCGTGACGGCCCAAGCTGGTGCTGAATGGTTTCCCAGTTCACCCGATCAAAAGCCATTGGACATTGCGCGTGCCGCCATTGACTATGCGCGCAAACATTTCTTTGATGTGCTCTTGGTCGATACGGCCGGCCGCTTGGCCATTGACGAAGCCTTGATGGCCGAAATTCGCGAACTGCATGCTGTATTGAATCCGGTGGAAACCTTGTTTGTGGTCGATGCCATGCAAGGTCAAGACGCAGCCAACACTGCCAAGGCTTTCAAAGATGCGCTTCCGCTGACGGGCATTGTGCTGACCAAAATGGATGGCGACTCGCGCGGTGGCGCGGCCTTGTCAGTGCGTCAAATCACAGGCGCCCCCATCAAGTTTGCGGGTACCAGCGAAAAAATTGACGGCCTTGAAGTGTTTGATGCCGAGCGCCATGCTGGCCGCATTCTGGGCATGGGCGATATTCTGGCCTTGGTGGAGCAAGTCACGGCAGGCATCGACATGGAGGCTGCCCAAAAAATGGCGGCCAAGGTCAAAAGCGGAACCGGCTTTGATTTGAATGACTTCCTGGCGCAAATTCAGCAAATGAAACAGATGGGCGGCTTGTCGAGTTTGATGGACAAACTGCCCACCCAATTGGCGGCCAAGGCGGGCAACATGGATTTGGGCAAAGCAGAAAAAGACATTGCTCGCAAGCAAGGCATCATTCACAGCATGACCCTCAAAGAGCGCAGCAAGCCTGAGCTGATCAAGGCTACGCGCAAGCGCCGCATTGCCATGGGCGCGGGCGTTCAGGTGCAAGACGTGAACCGCTTGCTCAAAGAGTTTGAGCAGATGCAAGACATGATGAAAAAAATGTCGGGCGGTGGCATGATGAAAATGATGAAGCGCCTAGGAGGCATGAAGGGCATGGGCGGTTTCGGTGGCATGGGTGGCGGTGGCGGATTCCCTGGCATGAAACGCTAAGTTCACGCAGTTCATTTTTAAATGCGGCTGAAATACTCACGCCGCTGAAATTCGACTTTGTCTTCTGCTTCATTAAAGCGAACTTGCTCAGACTGTTTGATGCGCTGGTAGTAGCGCACAAAATCTGCACCTAAACCTTCGCAAAGCACCTTGTCTTGGCCCAGATGCTCAATGGCATTGCCCAAGGTCAGGGGCAGTCTGGCCGCTGATTCAGCGTAAGGCGCTTCGGTGGCCAAGGCAGGCTCCAATGCATTTTGAATGCCATCTAAGCCCGCCAAAATTTGCGATGCCATATACAGGTAAGGATTGGCCGCAGGTTCACCCAATCTATTTTCGATGCGCGTGGCAGGATCGCCGGCGCCGCCAACCACTCTGAGCATGGCGCCTCGATTGTCTAGGCCCCACACAATAGACTGAGGTGCCAGGGCGTTGGGCTTGAATCGACCAAAGCCGTTGACCGTGGTGGTGCACAAAGAGGTTATGCCTTGTGCGTGAGCCAAAAGTCCCGCTAAATACTGAGTGCCAATTTGGGAGAGGGTGTGACGTGCGTTGTTGGCTGCAAGCCTCTGGGCTTCTTGAATGTCTGCAATCGATGTGCGCACAAAAAGATTCTGGCCGCTTTGGAGATCGAAGAGAGATTGGTGCAAATGCCAGCCGCTGCTCATGATGTTTTCAAACGGTGGGCGACACATGAAAGTGGCGTGGTAGCCGGCGCGCCGCAAGGCCTGTTTGACGGCGCTTCTGAACAAGACCATGTTGTCGGCTG
This sequence comes from Burkholderiales bacterium, assembly GCA_005789685.1. Taxonomy (GTDB): domain Bacteria; phylum Pseudomonadota; class Gammaproteobacteria; order Burkholderiales; family Burkholderiaceae_C; genus Limnohabitans_A. The sequence continues at coordinate 866 of SXXD01000007.1, read as the reverse complement.
CTGTCAGGGCGTCGGTGGCCTTGAAAACGGCTTCGACTTGGCTGGGGCCAAGTTCAATTTCTAAAGACAGCAAGGGCAAGCCCAAGTCTTGCGCAGTTTGCTTCACAATTCTGAGAGCAGGCTCTGCGCGGTCAAACCACAACTCATTCAACAAGTTGTAGCCAGGATGGATCATGCTGACTTGGGGCGCACGGCCAGGCCACGAAGCTTGATCAGGGTCGGTATCGTCGCCATGTTCAGCATTTTTGAGTTTGTAAATGTGAAACTCAACTTCAAGACCGCATCGCATGCCCCAACCCTTGGCGGCTAATTTTTCCAGCGCAGTTTGCAAGATGCGGCGCGCGTCATAGGGCACGGCTTGGCCCTTGCTGAACCAGGGTTGGCACAACAACCATCCGGTTTTTTCGGCCCAAGGCAGAATTTTGAAAGTGGCAGGATCGGGCAACAGCATGACGTTGCTGGCCCCTTCAAAGCCGGGCAACTCATTTTTGACATCCGCCTCAAACACTTTGTAAACCGTGCGGTCTGAAGTGTCTTTGAGCATGAGCGTGCTGACCATGCCCATGCCATCTGCAAAGGCCGAAGCGAGTTCAGACGTGACCCATGTTTTGCCCCTTAAACTGCCGTGCACATCGCACCACACCATGCGAGTCCATTCCAAACCTGAAACTTGTGCCAAAGACAAAACACGTTGAACTTCAGCTTGCCTTTGGGGTGAGTTTTGACCGCATTGCTCGGCAAAACTGATGCGTTTGAAATTCATGCGACATTCATTCGGCTTGTGTCAGAGAGGCATTCCAGGGGGCTGCGTCGCGTTTGGCCTGCATGGCGTTGGTGGCCCATGTTTGCCAGTTGTGGGCGGGTGC
>SXXD01000239.1 GCA_005789685.1 Burkholderiales bacterium | reverse complement strand
CGCAACGCCCGATTTGTTGTTTCCCCCATCGACATTCACTTGCAGGCAAACTTGCAAGGGCGGCATGTGATTGGGCCTTTGCGCTGACAAACGCTCGGCAATTTTCAAACGGTCAATGCTGTGAACCCAAGCAAAATTCTCAGCCACCAACTTGGATTTATTGCTTTGAATCGGGCCAATGCAATGCCACTCCAAAGGCAAATCTGCCAATGCGGCGATTTTATCGACACCCTCTTGAATGTAGTTTTCGCCAAACGCCCATTGACCTGCCGCATGCGCTTCGCGCACAGCTTGCGCCGGCATGGTCTTAGACACCGCCAAAAGTTTCACTGCGTCCGCTGCTCGGCCAGCCGCCGCAGATGCAAGCTCAATTCGCTTGCGGACTTTCTGAAGATTGTTTGAAACTGTGTCGTTCATGCGAACAAGCTTAACAAATCTCTCAGCACAAAGGAAATTCTATGGATTGGCAACGCATCTTTCGGGAAGCACGAAGCCTTGGTGCCTCTGATGTTCACCTCTCTGCAGGTGAGGTGCCTTGGCTCAGGATAGATGGCAAGATGCGGCGCTGGGTCAACCCGAACAGCCCAGCTAATTTGCAAATCCTTCAAGCAAGGTCCTTGTTAGAACTTCTCGACACGCTTCGCCCAGGCAGGGTGGAGGCGCAAATAAAGACCGGCTTTGCTTTCAACCATCTCGACTTTGCTGTCTCTCTTGAAGGGCTGGGCAGATTTCGCATCAATGCTTATTTGCAAGCGCGCGGCCCCGCCATGGCCTTGCGGCTGATCCCTGGCACATTGCCAGATTTGAAAGCCCTCAGAGCGCCAGAATGCGTGGCTTCTTGGGGCCGGCATGCACATGGCTTGGTTCTCATGACCGGGCCCACAGGCAGCGGCAAATCAACCCTGCTTGCAGCCTTGTTGCACGACATCAACCAGCATTGTGAAGGTCACCTGCTCACCCTTGAAGATCCCATCGAGTATGAGCACACACCGCTTCAATGTTTGATCCATCAGCGTGAAGTGGGACGCGACACCCCCGACTTTGAATCGGGTTTACGGGCTGCACTGCGTGAAGACCCCGATGTGATTTTGGTGGGCGAGATGCGCGACGCCGCCACCATTCGCTTGGCACTCACAGCGGCCGAAACGGGTCACTTGGTGTTGTCCACCTTGCACACGGCCAGCGCACCCCAGGCCGTTGACCGTCTGGTGGATGCGTTTGGGTCTCACGAAAAAGAAGCGGTGCGCGCTTTGTTTGCTGAAAATCTGATTGCAGTTTTAGCGCAAACGCTGTGCCCTCAACTGGGCGGTGTGGGGCGTGTGGCCGCGCATGAAATCATGGTGGGCACCCCGGCCGTTAAAAATCTCATCCGCGAGGGCAAGGTGAGTCAACTTTATTCAGCCCTTCAAACGGGACAAGCCGCCGGCATGCAAACGCTGGACCAAAGCCTCTTGCGCCACTTTCATTCGGGTCAAATTTCAGCGGAAACTTTGCGACTTTTAAGCAAGTTCCACCCAAAACCACAATCTGATGGACAATTGCCAGCTTGAACCATTTTCCAACTTCACACCATAGACAATCATGAGCAGCCTGAACGCAAAAACCTACGAATCCGCTCCTTCTCAACACGTGGCCTTTTTAGGCCTAGGCGTCATGGGTTACCCCATGGCGGGTCACTTGGCCCGCGCTGGTCACGCAGTGACCGTTTACAACCGCAGCGCGGCCAAGGCAGCGGCATGGTGCCAAGAGTTTGCCGACAGCCGTCAACCTGCGCATGCCCCTACGCCCCGAGAAGCCGTGAAAGATGCCGACATCGTTTTTTGCTGCGTTGGCAACGATGAAGATTTGCGCGCTGTCGTACTCGGTGCAGACGGCGCTTTGGCTGGCATGAAAAAAGGCGCTACTTTGGTGGACCACACCACGGCCTCCGCCAATGTGGCTCGCGAGCTTTACGCTGCAGCCAAAGCGCTTGGCTTGAATTTCATTGACGCGCCCGTTTCGGGAGGTCAGGGCGGCGCTCAAAATGGTTTGCTCACCGTCATGTGTGGTGGTGATGCTGCCATTTTTGAAGCGACCAAACCAGCTGCCATGGCGTTTTCGCGCGCTTACACCTTGATGGGTGAGTCTGGCGCAGGTCAACTCACCAAAATGGTCAATCAAGTGTGCATTGCAGGCTTGGTGCAGGGTTTGTCAGAAGCCATTGCCTTTGGACAAAAAGCGGGCCTCGACATGAATCTGGTGTTAGATGTGATTGGCAAGGGCGCCGCACAAAGCTGGCAAATGGACAACCGCGGCAAAACCATGGTGGCCGATAAATTCGATTTTGGTTTTGCAGTCGATTGGATGCGCAAAGACTTGGGTCTGGTCATGGACGAAGCCAAACGCAATGGTGCGCGTTTGCCCGTCACGGCCTTGGTCGATCAGTTTTATGCCGACGTGCAGCAAATGGGCGGCAAGCGTTGGGATACCTCCAGCCTGATCAAACGTCTGGGCTAAGCACGGCTCTCAAGAGTCAAGAAAAAAGGGGCTCTGATTGAATCAAAGCCCCCTTTTCATTGGTGTGAAATGCTTTATCGCTTTGGCTGTGCTTGTGAAGAAAAAGGTTGGGCACTGATGCGTTTGAGTTCATCGTCGGTAATGATGTCAAAAACCCTGACCACCTTGACCACGCCACTGACGCTGCCACTGCGTGCAATTTCTGAAGCGCGTTGCGCTTCACGGGAAGTGACGCGGCCCATCAAATAAACAATGCCACGCTCGACGATGACTTTGAAGGCGTTGGATTGCAAATCTTTGGCATCCACCATCAAGGCTTTAATTTGGCCTGTGGTGATGATGTCTTTGGAGCGCTGAGTGAGAGAACTGGCTGGCTCAATGGCCAAATCATTGACCACAGAGCTCACATTTTCTTGGCTTTTGGCCAGCCTTTCAGCACGTTCTTTTTCTGCGGCCGAGCTGACCTCGCCAGTGAGCAACACCATGCGGTTGTAGCTGGTCACATTCACGTGTGAGGCTTCACTCAAGTTCTGACGCAAGCCCTGGGCTGTTCGAAGCTCAATGCTCTCGTCCTCAAGCTGAATGCCTGCGGTACGGCGATCGATGGCCACAAAGCCACCCATGACGGCACTGCCAACGACCAAAGGCGCACAGGCCGACAAACTGGCCACCAAGGTGCTGGCCGCCAGAGCAGAAAACATCCAACGATTGAGATTGAGTTTCACTTGAAAAGTCCTTAGAAAGTCTTGCAACATTTTAGCGCGTTGAATCAGAAAAAAAATGCACTTCTTTGGCTCATGCGACGGTGTCTTGGTCGCCCATCAGTTGAGCATCGACGCCATCGCACAAACAGTGAAGGGCCAATTGATGAACCTCGCGAATACGCGCCGCTCGATCGTGCGGAATGCCCACATGCACATCTGTTTCGCGCAGGGCTTTGGCGACAGAACCACCCCCCTTGCCGGTCAGGGCAATGACGGTCATGTCACGCTCGTGCGCAGCATGCAAAGCACGCATCAAACCCTCTTCTTCGCCTGTGGAGGTGAGCAACAGCAGCACATCGCCGGCTTGGCCTAAAGCGCGCACCTGCCTGGCCAAACTGGCGTAGGCAGAATCGCCTAGGCCCTCGTGACGCAAGGCGATGGCAGCCAGCTCGGGTCGCTCGCGCTCAAAGCCACCCACAAACAAACTGGCGAAATACTGTGCCAACGCAGCTGCACTGCCTTCACCGCAAACCAACACTTTGCCACCACTGGTGACACAAGCCATGAGCGCCTGCACGCCAGCATCCAAGGGCTTGGCCAAGGTTTCGGCCGCTTGGTATTGCAAATCGGCGCTGTCGATGAAGTGTTGTTGAATGCGCAGGTCTAACATGAACAGGATGATACTCGCAGCCGATTCAAAGCGGCTACGGCGGCCCTTAAGAAACCGCATCAAAAGCAGCTTTGACCCAAATCATGCCTTCGGGCTCCCAAGCGATGACGTCAAAGCGCGCTGGGGGGAGTGGTTGCCAGCGCATGAGGAAAAACCGAGCTGCAAAAACAAGGCGCCGCTGTTTGACGGCACTCACACTGCCCAAAGCACCGCCAAATTGAGCCAAGGCACGCTTTCGAACCTCGACAAACACCACCGTGCTGTCGGATTCTTGCAAAATGAGGTCAATTTCACCACCACCCCGTCCGGGCGTTCGATAATTGCGCTGCAACAAACGCAAACCTTGTTGTTGCAAAAAGATCAGCGCGGCATCTTCCGCCGCATCGCCACTTTGCTTACTTGTCCGATTGAGGAACACCATTGAATTTGCCTTCTGAAAAATCTGAAGCCATGCCAAGCATTGCAAATGAAACTGCTGCGGGTGCGGGTGGCTTGGCCTCGACTTACAACAAGGCATTTCAAGCGGCTCGTGAGGCTGTAAGCCCGCAAAATCACCCGGCCAGCACACTGTATGTGGTGGCCACGCCCATTGGCAATCTGGCCGACATCACTTTGCGTGCTTTGTATGTGATTGAAAGGGCCAACACCATAGCCTGTGAGGACACGCGTCATACCCAACAACTTTTGCGCGCCTATGGCTTGGACAGAAACAATTCACAATTGTTGGCGGTCCATCAACACAACGAAGCCGAGGCCGCCGCTCAAGTGATTGCACGCTTGGCACAAGGCGAGCGCGTGGCCTATGTGAGTGACGCTGGCACGCCGGCCATCAGCGACCCCGGGGCAAGACTGGTTGCTGCGGTAACCGCCGCAGGTTATCGCGTCATGCCCTTGCCAGGCGCTAGCAGTGTGACCACGCTGCTTAGCGCTGCAGGCGTCATGGGCGAAGGTGGCTTTGTCTTCTCAGGTTTTCTTTCTTCCAAAGCCGCGGAAAGACAACGCGCCATTGAAACGCTGAGCGGTGAGCCACGTGCTGTGGTGTTGCTTGAAGCGCCGCATCGCATTGAGGCCTTGGCTCAGGCTCTTTCTATGTTGGGCAAACGATTGATCACGGTGGGCCGTGAATTGACCAAACAATTTGAAACCGTGCACACCGTTGAAGCGCAAAAATTACCAGCGTGGTTTGCAGAAAAAGCCGATAACTTGCGGGGTGAATTTGCGTTGGTCATTCATGCCTTGGATAAACCCAAGACAGAAAATGATGCGGCCTTAGATGCCAACACTTTGCGGACTTTGAAATTGCTGCTGGCCGAGCTGCCTTTGAAAACCGCCGTCAAAATGACCAGCGACATCACGGGTGTCTCCAAGAATCTGGTTTATGACACGGCGCTGAGCTTGAAGAAAGGTCTGGACTAGCGTTTGCGCAAACCCAGCCACATCACGGTGCCCACCACCAAAAAGGCTCCCACCAGTTGAATGGGTGCAATGGCTTGATCGAGCAAGGCCCAAGCCAGCACCAAGGCAAATACGGGCTCGACGTTCATGATGGCCGAGTTGCCCACTACGCCCAACTTGGGCAAGACCGTGAACAAAATGGTGAAGGCCGTGCCGTACAAAAACGACAGCATGCCAAGCCCCCACCAACCAGCAGGCGCTTGCGGCAAATGAAAACCGCCCTGACTCATGGCTGCGGCCACTGCCAAAATTCCCACAATGGACATCGAAGAAAAAGTTCGCACGCGGCCATCTAGGCCGGTGGTTTCATGTTGCGTGTAAACCAATGCCAAGCCAAAGGTTGCGGAGGCTGCTAACGCAAACGCCACCCCAGCACCAATTTGTGACCAATGCTCTGCCGCGCCAAGGCCAGAGGCGGCGCCCAACACATCGAGCGCCAAGGCCAAGCCAGCCAACAAAATGGGCATGCTCCAAAGCACTGCTTTTTCAGCTTGGTGTTTGTACAAAACACGCGCCCAAAATGCGGTTGACAAGGGATAGGTATTGAAGGCCAACAAGGCCAAGGCCACAGGCAGTCTGGCCACCGATGAATACAAGCACACGCTTTGAACAGCAATGAGTCCGCCAATGATCAACATGTATTTTTTGTGGTTTGACTCAATTTGAATGTGAACTTTTTGTTGCCACAAAATCAAACCCACCACCACCGCTGTCAGCACACTGCGAAAGCTGACCGCTGTGACCACATCTACGCCGTTGTTAAAAGCGAGCCGTGCTGCCACATGGTTGGCGCCCATCATGAACGCGATCAGCAGCAAGGTGGCGAAGGCCGTGGTCGTTAGCGATTTAGATGTTTCAGTCATGCGCTCATTCTGCAGGATAAAGCCCGTGCACCTGAGCATGTAGGCGACTCAGGCCCAGCAGCGCATCGGTGTAAGGCGTGCTGACTTGGGTGAGTTGCCCCAATTCGCGCACCACACT
>SXXD01000238.1 GCA_005789685.1 Burkholderiales bacterium | reverse complement strand
GCCATGACGTTGTTAGAAAGCTTGTTGATGTCGGCCACGACATCGCTCAAGGGCAGCGAAGGCGCTTCGTACCATAGCGTGACTTGCGCCGGTGTTAAACCATGGCGCACTTGCCCCTTGAGTTGACCTCCCGCTTGGCGCCACATGGCTTGCACCATACGCGGCGCAAAAGATTGCGGCTCAACATAAGCCACAGGCCACTTTTGTTCACCACAAGCTTTAGGGTAACTGCCGTTGAAGCGCACGCTGTCAGCTTTGGAAAAGTCGGCGCGCAGTTGTGTTCGCCAATCTTGGCAAGGGCCGGCTGACAAGGACACGCTGCTCGGCCATTGCACATTGGCCAGAGGTGGCTCGCCTTCAACTTTGGCTTCACCGCGTGCGGCATCGGGCGTGAACTTGAATAACATGGCATTGAAGTTCAGCAGAAGACCCTGCGGTGCAACGTTGTAGGGCCGCAGCGGCTCATCGTCAAAGCTGGCAGGATTTTGATGGAGCAGGTCAAACACACTGCCATCTAAAACGATATCGCCTTTCACTTCGCGAAGGCCTTTGGCCATCACTTCTTGTAGCAATGTTTGCAGGCGCTCCACGACCAACTTGGGATCGCCACTGCCTTTCAAATACAGATTGCCTTGCAAAACGCCCTCTTTGATGGGGCCATCTACCCACACTTTGTTTCGCCAAGTGAAGTCGGGCCCCAAAAGTGACAAGCCTGCTGAGGTGGTGATAAGTTTCATGACAGAAGCAGGATTCATCTCTGCGTTGGCATGAAGACTGAGTCGGGGCTTAGAGGGTCCCGCGCTTGGCGACGCGTTGTTCAAGGGTGTGACCATGATGCTCACAGCGCTCATGGGGACCTTGGCTTGTTTGAAGGCCTGAACGACGGGCTCCGGAACCCGTGGATTTTCAGCTTGTTTGACATGGGGCTTGGCTGTTAAAGCCAAACTTTGAAACGCCAACACCATGGCCAAACCCATCTGAAGAGAAAACTGAAAGGTAGATCTGCGCATCCCTGAAGTCTAGCCGTCCTTGCCAACTTAGACCAAGGGCAGGACGTATCATTGGGACATGGCATTTTCACAACTCAGCATTGGCCGTATGGCGGCCGTGATCACGGTTCTCATTTGGACTTCCTTCATCATTGTGGCGCGGGCCTCCGCATCTCACGTGCTTTTGCCTTTGGACATTGCATGCGCTCGCATCATTGGCGCTAGCTGTGTGCTCCTACCGTGGGCTTGGTGGCTCATGCGCGAAGCCAGGCAACGCGGCGAACAAGTGGGCTCTTTGTTTGGTTTGTCGCCCTTGCCCTTGCACATCACAGTCAAGGCCGGCATGTTGGGTGGCTTCTTGTATGCCATGTTGGCCTACTTTGGCTTTTTTTATGCGCCTGCAGGACACGCCTCTGTGCTCATGCCTGGCAGTTTGCCGCTTTGGACCAGTTTGTTGATGTGGCTGTTTTTACGCGAACACATCGGCCTGAATCGCGCCATTGGTTTGAGCATGATTGTGTGCGGTGATATTTTGGTGGGCGGTATGAGTTTGCTCAAAGCTTTTGAAGGCGGCGATGTTTGGATTGGCGATCTTTTGTTCATAGTAGCGGCTTTTTGTTGGTCAGCCTACAGCGTCATCGTGCGGCACTATGGTCTGGATGCCGTACGCGCCACCATGGCCATCACAGCTTTTGCGCTTGTTAGCTTTGTGCCTGCGTATGCACTGCTGGTGAATCTCAATGTGCTGCCAAGCCAGATGGCACAAGCCGACTGGTCTGAAATTGTGTTTCAAGCAGGCTTTCAGGGTGTCGGCTCGGTGGTCATTTCAGGCATTACCTTCACGCAAATGATTCGCACTTTTGGCCCCATCAAGTCCACCATGATCACGGCCTTGGTGCCGGGCTTGTCTGCGCTAGGTGCTGTTGTATTTTTGGGCGAACCCTTGTCTTGGAATTTGTGGGCTGGTTTGGCTTTGGTCACTGGTGGCATTTTGTTTGGTGTGCGGCAAGCCGTGGTCAAATCCTAATTTCTCAAACTTGAATTCAATGACCCAAGTCCTGAAATTTTTGGCCTTTGACACCAGCACCGACATGATGTCGGTGGCCTTGTCGCAGGGTAACCAAACTTGGCATCACCACGGTGTAGGTGGCGCCAATGCATCGGCACAATTGATTCCCACTGTGCATGCTTTGCTTGCGCAAGCGCAATTGCAACTTTCTGATTTGACTGCCTTGGTGGTGGGCCAAGGCCCGGGCTCTTTCACAGGGCTCAGAACGGCCTGTGCGGTGGCGCAAGGACTTGCGTTGGGTGCCAATTTGAAGGTCATTCCTGTCGACAGTTTGAAGGCTGTTGCAGAAGATGCACGGCACTCGCTTGCTCATGCGCAAGACGGGTACATTGCCTCTGTGATGGACGCTCGCATGGGCGAAGTTTATGTGGGTGTGTATGCGTGGCATGTTGCCACTTCACAATGGACCTCTGTGATGCCCTTGCAAGTAGGCCCACCCGAAGCAATCGCGGCGCAGTTAAGCCGCATGAACCTGCCCAAGCTGGTGTTGGCAGGCAACGGCATGCAAGTCTACAAAGACCGCTTTCCTTTGCAAGAATTTGAAGTGGGCGGTGTTCCCGTGTCTTGTGTTGCCGCAGTGCCCAACGCATTGGCTTTGCTGCGCATGGCGCCTGGCTTGTGGGCCAAGCAAGAAGCTGTTGCACCCGAGTCGGTTCAACCACTCTACATTCGCGACAAGGTGGCGCAGACCACAGCAGAACGTGACGCCATCAAACTGGCCAAAGCAGATGCCCTTGCCACTTCATCGGCATCCACCACAAGCTCACCACCAGCATGAACCTTTGGCCGCCAGAACTCAAGCAAATGCTGACACCGAAGATCCAGGTGCAGCTGCTCAACATGACCGAGGCCGATTTAGAAGCGGTGGTGGCGGTTGAGCAATCGGCTTACAGCCACGCCTGGACATTGGGCAATTTCAAAGATGCCTTGAAGGCCGGTTATGTGGCTCACCGTTTGGTGGCGGGTGAGCATTTGGTGGGCTACTTTGTCGCCATGCAGGTCATTGACGAAGTCCATTTGCTCAACATCACCGTGGCGCCGCCCTTTCAGCGACAAGGTTGGGCGCGTTGTTTGATGCAGTCCCTGAGTCTTTGGTCTCAGGCCCATGGTGCAAATTGCCTATGGCTTGAGGTGCGTGAAAGCAATGCACCTGCCTTGAATTTGTACCAAAGTTTTGGTTTTCAACAAGTGGGTTTGAGAAAAGATTACTATCCTGCTGGTAGAACCACCCGAGAGTCTGCGGTGGTCATGAGCATGTCCCTTAAAGCATAAGCAATGACTGAAGATACAACTGTCCCTGTCGATGAAAACGCCACGCGTTTTGAACTGGACGATCGCCAACGTGCCATGTTGGCGGAAATGGGTGTGCGTGTTTGGATGCCGCAAACGCTACGCGCCTTGCCTGCCAAGGCTGCCAAGCTTGCACAAGCAGCAGTGCCTCATCAAGCAACTGCAGACGCAGATGCATCTGTCACTGTATCTGTAGCGGCTACTGTTGCCAGTGCACCGCAAATGTTGTCGGTTCCCATTGTCGATATTTCGCAATTGCCAGAAGGCATTGCCAGCATGGACTGGGCGCAACTGCAATCAGCCGTTGCCTCTTGCACAGGCTGTGGCCTGAGCCAATCTCGCCAGCAAGCTATTTTGGGAGAAGGCTTGGCTTCAGCCGATTGGATGATTGTGGGCGATGCGCCAGGCGAGGAAGAAGACCAAGCTGCGAGAAGTTTCGCAGGTGCTGCAGGCCAGTTGCTCGACAACATGTTGAAGGCCCTCAGCCTCACGCGAGAGCAAGTTTATTTGACGCACGCATTGAAATGCCGCACCCCCTTTGGCCGCAATGCCAGCCAAGTGGAGGTGTCGCATTGCGCCACTTATTTGGCACGGCAAGTTGAGCTGGTCCAACCCAAAGTCATATTGGCCATGGGCAGAACGGCTGCGCTGGCTTTGTTGCAAAGTGCAGAGCCATTGGGCAAGTTGCGCTCACAAGTGCAAAGCTTCAAGGGTGTGCCAGTGGTGGTGACCTACCCACCCGCTTACTTGCTGCGCAATCAAGCCGACAAAGCCAAGGCTTGGGCTGATTTGTGTGTGGCTGCCAGTTTGGTGCAGTCAGCAAGCACTTAAGCGGTTTCAGTTTTTGCAGGCTCCGTGGGCTGTGATGGCCAAAGCACACTGGCAATAGACATCAGTATCAGGCCCATTGCTGCCCAATCTTGCCAATGCAGAACTTCATTCAGAGCCCACGCGCCACTGAACACACCCAAAATAGGAATCATCATGACACTCAAGGTAGAGGCCACGGGCGGTAAACCTC